>NZ_DS989865.1:0-2446 GCF_000155555.1 Coleofasciculus chthonoplastes PCC 7420 | reverse complement strand
CCGATAATCGCCACCACGATCAGGAACAGTGCCAAAATCAACCCTTTCCCGATTGCTGGGAACCGCTGGATTAAGGACACTTAAATCGGTTTTGGCACCCACCACCACAAAGAAAATCGGGGTGAGGACATCTGCCACAGGTAACACCTGTTCCTCTAATTCCCGGCGTTTATCGGTTTCTGCCAGGATTAAACCAGCGGCAAATGCGCCTAAAATAGCTTCAAGTTGAATCGCGGCGGCAATGTAAGACAGAATCGCGGCAAAAATCAGGGCGGTGAGTAAAAGCTGACCCCTTGTCTTCATTTCATCCACCAAGGCGACAAAGTAGGGACCGAGAAAGCGCCCCACTAAAATGGAACCGACTAAAAAGACACCCGCACTGATGATTAGATAAATAACATTCGCGATCGCGATTTCCCCGGTTTTGGCTAAACTCGCCACCACCGCTAGCACGATGATGCCTAACACGTCGTCTAATACCGCTGCACCAATGATAATTTGACCTTCTTTAGAACTGAGACTGCCAATTTCGGCTAAAACTTTGGCGGTAATCCCAATACTGGTAGCGGTGAGCGCCGCCCCCGCAAAAATGGCTGGAACAGGCGGAACATCGAATAAATAGGTTAACCCAGCGGTTCCGGCGGCAAAGGGAACAATCACCCCCACAATGGCGACAACAGCCGCTTGTGGACCAACTCGGATCAGTTCTTGCAAATCCGATTCCAGTCCAATTTCAAATAGAAGAATCACCACCCCCAGTTCGGCTAAAACGGAGATCACCTCACTCTGAGTGTCAAACACCGACTCAGCCGCCATTGGATTTAAGCCCCCTGTACGTTCCAGGAAGCTGACAATCATGGAGCTAGCGGCATCTGATCCCGCTTCGGGAAAGACCAACAGATGCAGCGCTGAGACTCCCACAACTACCCCACCAACGAGTTCCCCCAGTACAGGTGGCAAGTTAATCCGCGCACAAAGTTCGCCACCTAATTTGCTAGCGAAGTAAATGACGACTAAACTCAGCAATACGCCAGCGAAGATTAATGAACTCTTTTCGGCTTCGCTGGTGGTGGCTTCACTGGCTGCGGCGATCAGCGATTGATGTGCCGATAGCCATCTTAAACCTAAGGGGGGAGTTAGGGAACTCACCCAGGTAGTTGCATCAGCTATAGGTTGAGAAAAAAGCATGGGTTCTATTCTACAGGGAACAGGGAACAGGGAGCTTGTAGAGACGTGCCATGGCGCGTCTGGGAGCTTGGCTACAGATTAAACTACTGAGTTGCAAAAACTGTAACCCCAGAAATGATAATGCTCTATGGTGTCAAAGTTAAGGCTTAATCTATCGGTGTTTGGAGAATTTATAAAATGACAGATCTATGTTCCCGTTTCCTGAGCCAAAAAAAGTTACAGGTGATGGCTGGGGTTTTGGGTTTAGTGATGCTCGGATGCATAAATCCGGCGATCGCGCAGGAGCGAATGCTACGAACGCTAACGGTAACCGGACAAGGCGTAGAACGAATTCCCACAACCTTGACGCGAGTCCAGTTAGGGGTTGAGGTACAAGGAAAAACAGCGCAACAGGTGCAACAAGAGGTGGCACGTCAGTCAGCGGCGGTAGTGGAGTTGCTGCGATCGCGTAATGTCCAACAACTCCAAACCACCAGTATCCAACTCAACCCTGTCTATAGCTACGAGGACAATCAGCAGCGCCTGATCGGGTATTCTGCCAGTAACACGGTCAGTTTCCGCATTCCCACAGAACAGGCGGGAACCCTTTTGGATGATGCCGTGGCTGCTGGTGCGACTCGCATCGACTCGATTAGCTTTACCGCCCCAGAAAGTGCGATCGCCACGGCTCAAAAACAAGCGCTACGAGAAGCCACTCAAGATGCCCAAGAACAAGCCGATGCGGTGTTAAATGCCTTGAACCTCACCCGTCAAGATATCGTTACCATTCAAATTAATGGTGCCACACCACCGTCTCCACCCATGCCGCTGATGAGCAGGGCGGAGTCCTTTGCCCAAAATGCTCCGACACCAGTTATTGGTGGTGAGCAAGAGGTACAGGCATCTGTCACCCTGCAAATTAGCTACTAACCTTTAGAACTCTGTCTCGCCGTAGCGATCAACGGTGCTGGGATCATTATCGCGTTTAGATCCTAATAAATCCATTCGATCCACCCTGATAACGGGCTTGTGGTAGTTGTGACCATCCCGCGTTGTTAACGGATCAATCTTCAGTGCTCCTTGAATCCCAATCAAACTTCCCTTCCGCACGTAGTTTGCCGCCACTTCTGCTGTCTTCCCCCAAATCTCTAGATTGAACCAGTCAGGCTTCTCACTGTTGCGGCTGCGACGATCCACCGCCAGTGTTAACTTACACAAAACACTGCCCGACTCGAAATACCGGACATCGGGGTCTGCGCCCACCCGACCAACTAAATAA
>NZ_DS989864.1:64208-150695 GCF_000155555.1 Coleofasciculus chthonoplastes PCC 7420 | reverse complement strand
ACGGCTATAAAAATCAAGACAATAAAGAACACGAGGTTACCATTCAAAATGGTATCCTTGGCTCAATGCCTGCTGTCATTAATTCAACTTGATTCACAAGTTTTATTAAAAAACTGAGCTGGTTTCTAGAGTTTATCGATAAAAACTATAGAATCATCGATAAATTATTTCTCTAGCACCTCAATGGGCAAGGAACAGACAATAGGCTACTTTAGCCCAAAAATCAAGAGTAGTTCATAGATAAATGTTTCGTTGTATTTATTTGACGGGAAATTTAACTCTCCTATACATCTACATCAACAACATTGATGACAATTTAAAGTAAAGAAAGGTCTTGGAGAACCGTCTTGACTTGTTGTTCCAATTCCATCGGCAGCTCACTCAAGGGTGGACGGGGTGAACCGACGTCCCATCCTTGAAGTTTTAATGCGGCTTTGAGTGGAATAGGATTGGCAGTACAAAACAAGACTTTAAATAAAGGAAAAAGCTTTAAGTGAATGTCTCTGGCTAGGTCAATTTGACCCGCTTGGAAAGCCTGGATCATCTGCCGGAGTTCTAGACCAACGAGATGGGAGGAAACACTGACGACTCCGGTTGCCCCCAATGCTAATAAGGCTAGGGTAAAGGAATCTTCTCCTGAGTAAATGGCAAAATCCGGTGGCGTCAGACGCCGTACTTGACTGCCTTGCTCGAAGCTACCACTCGCCTCTTTAATCGCTACAATATTGGGAATTTCCGCTAAACGGGCAACGGTTTCCGGTTGGAGGTTTTGACCCGTGCGCGTTGGTACATTGTAGAGCATCACAGGCAAGTCAGGGCTGGATTTAGCAATTGCCTGGAAATGATTATAGAGTCCCTCTTGGGGGGGTTTATTGTAATAGGGAACAACTTGTAATGAACCATCTACCCCTAGTTTAGCGACTTTTTGGGTGGCTGAGATCGCTTCTTGGGTAGAATTTGACCCTGTGCCAGCAATTACCTTGGCTTTTCCCGCCACCGCTTTCTGCACCACCTGAAATAACTGAGACTCTTCATCCCATGTCAGTGTCGGTGATTCACCCGTTGTACCACAGACGACGACGGTATCGGTACCCTGTTCCACTAAATGAGCCGCTAATTTCTCAGCAACCTGATAATTTACACTGCCGTCTTCTTTAAACGGCGTAATCATTGCCGTTAATACACGTCCAAAATTGACCACCCTTATTTCACTCCTATTTGGTCGTTAGTCATTGGTCATTGGTCATTGGTCATTAGTCATTAGTCATTAGGGATAGAGGTGACATTCTCCTACACCGACCCTAGGGGTACGGTGTAGGCTTCCTTTGGGGTTCCGTTTTAGCCCTTCGACTTCGCTCAGGGCTAAAACGACGCTTCCGGCGTTTTATAGTGGGGAATATGCCCAGCCCCACTTTCTTGATGTTAATCGCAGCGTTCCAATCTCTGTCCAGCACAAACCCACATAAACAGTGGTGAATTCGTACTGATAAATCTTTTTGTTCAACGCGATTACAACAAGAGCATACCTGGCTTGTGTTATGAGGCTTTACTTTCACCACCAATTTACCAGCTTTCGCAGCTTTGTAATTGAGAATTGAAAGGAATTGACCCCAGCCAGCGTCATTGATTGATTTGTTTAAACCTGACTTAGCGCTTTGTCCGTTTGGTAAATATTTCCCATCTTTGTCCTGTTTTGGCTTGTTTTTTCGGGACAAGTTCCCTGGCTTGATGTCTTCGACAAAGAACACCTTCTCATCCCGGCTCACCAGTCGAGTCGCCGATTCATAATGAAATTGCTTTCGCTTCCGCTGTAACTTTTGGTGATGCTTCGATATTTTTTTCGCCAGCTTTCGTCGTGATGCCGACTTATGCGGCTTCCCATCTTTGCGGTTAGCCAACCTTGCCAACTTCGCCTCGGACTGACGGTAATGTTGTTGAATAGGCTCAATTTCCCCATCCGATGCCGTCCATAATTTCTCCAAACCAACGTCCAATCCAATGGAGTTATCTTCTGTTGCTTCTATCTCTGATGGCTTAAACTTGGGGATGGATTTATCCTCTAGGGTTAAGCAAATATACCAACCATCTGCTTTGTGGGAAACTAGCGCCGCTTTGATAGTGAATCCTTCTGGGATTGGGCGATGGTAGATTAGTTTTACCTGACCCACCTTGGGTAGGTTGATATAGGCAATATCCCGTCGTGTACCGCCGTTTTTGGTCCGATGCGGGTTAACCGTAACACTCAGGCAATCAGCTTTTAGTTGAGGGATAGAAACTGTCCGGTATCGCCGCACTGATTTAAAGCGAGGTTTTCCGCTTCGCTTCCTATTTAAATCGCCTTTAATAAACCGATTAAACGTATCTTCTACCCGCTTAATTGCTTCCTGGATTACCTGGGAATAAACCCCTTCGTACAGGTGTTTATTCGATTCCCTTGACCAATGGGTTGCCCGTTTCTGTGAGTAATAGGTTGGCGGGTCTTTGAGGTCTGGTAAATAAGTTACAAAAATTGGACAAGCATTGACAGGTGAGCGATTACGCTCCCACCAGTTAAACCGTTCTTCCAACATCAGATTGTGTATCCGGCACAACTTGTACAGCCATTCATTTAGCTGATAACTTTGTTGCTTATCCAGCACAATTCTATACTGGTAGTTCAGTTTAAATGTGTCTTTGCTTCGCTTCAATTTTTATCACCTCCTTAAGTTCAATTATAACTCACACTCTACACAGGCGATTCATCTCACACCAAATCAAAGATTATGGTGTGAGGCTTCTCGCCGATCAAGCTAAAATTAACTCTGAACTAACGACAATAGATACACAACAGCTTTGCCACAGGATAGAACAAAGGAAATAAGACCAATGACAAATTAATAAGCCATCATTGCTGTTGCTGGCTTTAACCAATTTCGTTCCACCAACAACTCGGCAATTTGTACAGCATTCAACGCTGCCCCTTTGCGAATTTGGTCACCACTCAACCAAATCTCTAATCCACTGGGATGAGACAAGTCTTGTCGAATTCGCCCCACCAGTACATCGTCCTTACCCGTAGCATCTATCGGCATGGGGAAATAATTCGCCTGCCAATCTTCAACCAGTCGCACTCCCGGCGCATTAGCCAGTAACTCCTTGGCTGTGGCGACAGACATGGGTTGAGCAAACTCTAGATTAATCGCTTCTGAGTGAGCTCGTAGCACAGGAACTCGAACACAAGTGGCGCTGATACGAATCTGGGGATCGTTGAAAATCTTACGGGTTTCATTGACCATTTTCATCTCTTCCTCACAATATCCCTGATCATTTAAGGGAGAATTGTGTGGAAACAGGTTAAATGCCAAGGGGTAGGGAAAGCTTTCCGTGGGTGGCGTTTGCTCCTGCAAAATGGCTTGAGCTTGGGCTTTAAGTTCTTCCATCGCCCGTCTACCTGCACCGCTAGCTGATTGATAGGTAGCCACGACAATCCGTTGGATAGGTTGCACCTGATGCAGGGGCCAAACGGCTACTGCCATTAATATCGTCGTGCAGTTGGGATTGGCGATAATCCCTTTATGCTTCGCCGCCGCTTCCGGATTGACCTCAGGAATAACCAGGGGGACGTCAGGATTCATGCGAAAAGCGCTGGAATTGTCAACCACCACAGCTCCCTGCTCAACGGCTTTAGATGCCCAAGCTTTGGATGTTGACCCCCCAGCCGAGGCTAAAACCAAATCCACCTCTTTAAACGAATCCTCCCCTACGGCTTCCACCGGTAGGGATTCGCCTCGAAACTGGAGAGTCCGTCCCGCCGAACGAGGTGAGGCTAAAAGCTTTAAATGGGTAAGGGGAAAGTTACGACTTTCTAATAATTCCAGTAACTCGGCGCCGACTGCACCCGTTGCGCCCAGTATAGCAACGCGAACTTGACTAGACAAATGATCTACCTCCAATTTTTTAACACATCGATTCCGTGGACAGTGACTTAACGCAGCCAAAAAAACAATTAAATTTTCTTAAGCTTAAAACATTATTTAAGGGAAATATGTAATCTATATTCTGACAAAACCCATAAGATTTGAACAAAGGCGATTTTTGTCTTGTGATAACACGACAGACCTAGGTTTGCGCCAATTGACTGAGATCTTACCGTTGGCTTGCCCTTAACGGGACAAATTAACGATAACAGTTCTCGTTCGGAGTTGATGAGTAGGCAGCTCAATTCATATCCTGGCTTCTAGACGTAGCTGGCTACGTCTGCTGGAACAGGCAGTCCAAGTTCTCCTGGCTTCGACAATGGAAACCTTTTGCCTAGCCTAGCTGGTTTAGGGGTAGATTCGCTGCTGTAGACGCTCTGAATGTACTATCATCAGATACGGAAACCCCGCCCGACCGACTCAATCTATGTCTCTTTTATACCCTGAAACAATGACTAGAACTCAAAATAACTCGTTGTCAGACTAGCATATCATGAGGTGTTTGCATTACCCTCTAAAAGAACTCGATGATCACAAAGCTGTTGAATCATTCGTCATTCATCTCACGCTCTACTGTTGAGTGAGCGTGATGCGTCCCCCCGAAAGAGCTAAAATTCAGTTGTCTCCAAAACAAGCGTCAGTCAACAACCCACCGTTAAATCGGAGTACCGATTATAACGGGGGCTGGTAAGATAGCCCGAGTTGACCCGACTCAGGCAGGAATGCCTACGTTAGTGGCAAGTGTTTAAGTTCTTACCTACGGATGCGTAGCTAGTCTGTAGCTCTAAAACTCAAAAGTTAAACAGTCATCTGGGAGGCAGTGCTTTTGAGAAAGTACCGACCACTAACATTGTCTAAGCTAACATTACCGGAGTAATCCGAGTTGGTTTTGTAGGTTTCCCATCAAAAAACCTGCACTGTATTTCAGTTGAAAAACCAATCAGTTATGGATATATTGCCTAGACCACTTGTATCGAGCGGAGTCGAGATCTGCCCCCCGTTTCCTCCCACCACCATAGCTGTACTCAGCTTGGTGGAGACCTCCACGGGGGAAGACAGATGAAAGTTACTCAGGAAAAACTCCCCAAGAGCCAACTCGGTCTGGAAATTGAAATTCCTGCCGAAACTACCAAGAAGGTCTACGAGAAGGTCGTGCAAAATCTTGCCCGCTCTGCCAACATTCCTGGGTTTCGCAAGGGAAAGGTGCCGCGTCAAATTTTGCTCCAGCGTCTTGGTCCTGGACGGATCAAAGAAGCGGCGCTGGAAGATTTGGTACAAAATAGTTTACGGGACGCCCTAAGCCAAGAAACCATTGAGGCACTGGGCAACTACCAGCTAGTTTCCACCTTTGAAGAACTACTGAGTCAGTTCCAGCCGGGACAACCGTTAACCTTCTCGGCATCGGTGGATGTGCCGCCAGACATAAATTTGGGAGACTACGGGAATCTCAGTGTTCAAGCTGAAGAAGTAAAACCCGATCCTGACGCGGTGGATAATTTTTTAGCAGAACGCCAGGTTCAGCACGCCACGCTGATTCCAGTCGAATCGCGCCCTGCTCAAATGGGTGATGTGACGGTTGTGGATTATAAAGGTCGTTTGACACCTGAGGGAGAGGAAGCCGTTGATATTTCTGGCGGTGAGGCGACTGACTTTCAGCTAGAACTGGAAGAAGGACGGTTTCTGGCTGACATTGTTCAGGGAATTGTGGGCATGACACCGGGGGAAACCAAAGAGGTGTCGGTGACATTTCCGGAGGATTATCCGCGAGAGGATTTAGCCAACCAGAGTGCCGTCTTTACCCTTACCCTCAAAGAACTCAAGGAAAAGGAGTTACCGGAACTCGACGACGACTTCGCCCAAGATATTAGTGAAGAGGAAACCATCAGCGAATTACGCGAATCCTTAGCCAAACAATTTGCCGAAAAAGCTGAGCAAGAAACCAAAACAAATAAGGAAAACGCTTTAATCGAAGCGCTGGTGGCACAAGTTGAGATTGACCTACCCGAAACCCTGATTGGGCAGGAAATTCAGACGATATTAACCCAGACGGCGATCCAGATGGAAAACTATGGGATGGATCTGCAGAAAGTATTCACAGCGGAAATGATGCCCCAACTGCGTCAGCGTTCCCGCCCTGATGCGATCGCGCGGCTGCGCCAATCCCTTGCCCTTGAGGAACTGGCGAAACGGGAATCCCTGACTGTGGATGATGAACAGATGGATGCCAAATGTCAGGAAGTGATGAAACAATTGGCAGGGCAAGATGTCGATCCACAACGCTTGCGGGAGTTCGTCAAGTCGGATTTGCTCAAAGAGAAAGCGATTCAATGGTTGGAAGAACACGCTACCATTGAACTGGTTCCGGAAGGATCACTAGAGACCGAAGAAACAACGGAAGAAACAACGGATACACCGGAAACTGGCTCTGAGGCAAGTGAAGAGACCACCGCTCAACCTGAAGCCACAGCTGATCAGGAAAGCGAGGAACCATCACCCACCCCTGATGCTTCTGAGCAAACGGCAACGAGCGAATAAACTTGGGGGTTGGGGAGTTAACCCAGAACAAGCAGGAGCGATCAGTCTTGGGCAAAAGATTTAATCGCTATCTTCAGCACTTATTGATGTTGCTAAGGCATAATGGTAACTAGAAGTTAACGTGGGTAACTCCCGCCCAAGGCTTCCGGAGAACATCTGTGTTCAAACCTGCCGGGAAAACCATTCACTTGTTGACACAAATACTTTAATCCTTGTTCTATGCTGCAATCCCAGTTCCCTGACTACTCATTTACAAGCTGGAGTTCCCCGGAAATTTACTCTGTTAGTACTAGTACAAATAGTCATTCAAATTCAAGCAACATCGTCCCGATGGTGGTTGAACAGTCTGGCGTCGGGGAACGGGCGTTTGATATCTACTCGCGGCTACTGCGGGAACGGATTGTGTTTCTGGGAACAAGAATCAATGATGTAGTGGCTGACTCGATCATTGCCCAGCTTTTGTATTTAGAAGCCGAAGATCCCACCAAAGATATCCAGCTTTACATTCACTCCCCCGGTGGTCCCATTCTTGGACTCGGGGGAGTGATTGCGGGAATGGCGATCTACGATACAATGCAACAGATTCGTCCCGATATTGTCACAATATGTTTTGGTGCGGCGACGGATATGGGCGTGATTCTACTAACCGGGGGAACCCCTGGAAAACGTATGTCCCTGCCCAATGCCCGGATCATGATCAGTCAACCCCTAGGTGGCGCCCAAGGACAAGCCGTTGACATTGAAATCCAAGCGAAGGAAATTTTATATCATAAAAATCAGCTCAATGAGCTAATGGCGTATCATACGGGTCAACCTTATGAAAGAATCGCCACGGATACTGAGCGCGACTTTTTTCTGTCAGCAGCGGAAGCCAAAGAGTATGGTTTAGTAGACCAAGTTATCTCGCGAGAGAATCTCAAGAGCGAAGCCACCGTCACTTCTATTAAGTAAGAGGCTCCTTATGTCTAAATACGACTCCCATCTAAAATGTTCATTTTGTGGCAAGTCTCAAGAGCAGGTTCGCAAGCTAATTGCGGGACCGGGAGTCTACATTTGCGACGAATGTGTAGATTTATGTAACGAAATTTTAGATGAGGAGTTGCTTGATTCCAGCGCTCCGGCTCCCCAGCAAGTTCCCCGCTCAGAACCCCCACAAAAACGTCGCACTCGGGCTTCGGGTTTGTCACTGAATCAGATTCCTAAACCTCGGGAACTGAAAAACTATCTTGACGAACATGTCATCGGTCAGGACGATGCGAAAAAAGTTCTCTCCGTGGCTGTTTATAACCACTATAAGCGCCTAAGTTTTCTTGAAGCCAAGGCAAAGGGCAAAGCTGGATCAGATGATCCGGTGGAACTGCAAAAGTCGAATATTTTGCTCCTCGGACCTACGGGTTGTGGTAAAACCTTACTGGCGCAAACCTTAGCGGCTGTACTCGATGTCCCCTTTGCCGTTGCCGATGCGACAACGCTGACGGAAGCGGGTTATGTGGGTGAAGATGTTGAGAACATCTTACTACGGCTGTTGCAGGTAGCAGATTTGGATGTTGAAGAAGCACAACGGGGAATTATTTATATCGATGAAATTGATAAAATTGCCCGTAAGAGCGAAAACCCTTCGATTACGCGGGATGTTTCTGGGGAAGGGGTTCAGCAAGCGTTACTGAAGATGCTTGAGGGAACCGTTGCCAATGTGCCACCTCAGGGCGGACGAAAGCATCCCTATCAAGACTGCATTCAGATTGATACAGGTAATATATTATTCATTTGTGGTGGTGCCTTTGTCGGTCTAGAGAAGGTGATTGAACAGCGTTTTGGTAAGCGCTCAATCGGCTTTATTCAGCCGGGAGAAGGTCAATCTAAAGAAAAACGGGCGGCGGATTTACTGCGACATTTAGAACCCGATGACTTGGTGAAGTTCGGGATGATTCCGGAATTTATCGGTCGTATTCCCATCGCGGCGGTGGTTGATCCCTTGGATGAAGAAGCTCTGATCGCGATTTTGACCCAGCCGCGCAATGCTTTGGTGAAGCAATATCAGAAATTGTTGAAGATGGACAATGTGCAGCTTGGGTTTACCGAAGACTCGCTGCGAGCTATTGCCCAGGAAGCTTATCGGCGGAAAACGGGAGCGCGAGCGCTGCGGGGTATTGTGGAAGAGTTGATGCTAGAGGTGATGTACGAATTGCCCTCGCGCAAGGATGTGACTCGCTGTACGATTACCCGGGAAATGGTAGAGAAACGCTCGACAGCGGAATTGTTGCTGCATCCGTCATCCCTACCCAAACCAGAATCGGCATAATATTGTTATCAGTGGTGGTATCGAAACGAATCAAGAATGCCTCTAGTTAACGTTCGCGGCGTCGATCATTACTACGAGTGGATGGCTACGTCCCAGCCCTTGGATGATAAGCCTGTCATGGTGTTTATTCATGGTTGGGGCGGTTCGGCTCGGTATTGGCAAAGTACGGCTGAAGCGCTGTCGGATCAGTTTAATTGTTTGCTTTACGATTTGCGCGGATTTGGGCGATCGCGTCTGCCTTCAGAATCGGTTGGGTTACTCTATGAAATGGAGGACTATGCCGAAGATTTGGCGATACTGTTAGAGATGCTCGCCCTCAAGCGCGTCTATATTAATGCTCATTCCCTGGGTGCATCGGTGGCGACGATGTTCCTCAACCGCTATCCGGATCAAGTGGAACGGGCTATTTTAACTTGTAGCGGTATTTTTGAATATGAGGAAAAATCCTTTGCCGCGTTTCATAAGTTTGGCGGTTATGTGGTAAAATACCGCCCCCGCTGGTTTTTACGCATTCCCTTTGCCGGGGCGTTGTTTATGGCGCGATTTTTGCATCGTCCCCTACCGGATACCATAAGTCGGGCATTTTTAGAAGATTTTATCATAGCGGATTATGATGCCGCATTGGGGACGATGTTAACGTCGGTGAGTAAGTATGCGGCGGAGGTAATGCCATCGGAATTTGCCCAGTTAACTGTACCAACGTTATTAGTGGCGGGGGAATATGATCAGATTATTCCATCTGTGTTGGGACAACGGGCAGCGGCGTTGAGTGAGAAGGTGGAGTATTGGGAAATTCCCGATACGGCTCATTTCCCGATGTTGGAAGCCCCGGATGTTTATCTTCAAGGGGTACGGCAATTTTTAAATGGTGACAGTAGATAAGAATTTTAGGATGTTGCTTTTTCACTTTATTTCAACAAAGTTTTTTAGTCGATAATAATATTCATGTTTTCTTTGCCTTGGAGTTATAGCAGTAGACACATCGATTAGGACTTTCGGCACCATTGTAGAGACGCGCCATGGCGCGTCTCTACATAAATGATGTGTCCTAACCGCTATGGCGGTTGCTATAAATGGAATTAAAACCATATCCCTGACTTCTTCAAGAAGTCGGGGATCTCATTATTCAAGCCGATGACGATTTAAGGGCGTTGCGAAACTTTTTCGCTGCCTCCAACCGAGAAGTCTGAGCCATCAACACGCAACGGGTGAGCAGGTCAATACTCAGTGTTGCCAGTTCGGGAATTTCGCTGCGGATAATTTTGTCGTAATGATTATCTCGTAGGCGATAGAGGCTGAATAAACCGTCTTGCCAAAACCATACTTCTGGCACTCCCAATGCCTGATATCGCTTCAGTTTGCTAGTGTCACCACTGGTGACTACAACTTCGATAACCAGATCAGGAATGGATTTGGATGAACCAAAACAGTAAGATTCATCGGCTTGAGCAGAAACGACTCCCTCTCGCTCTTGAGTCATGGAACCCGTGGGTTCAAATTCAATGGCGTTTTCTAGACAAAATAAGCCAATTAAAAAGCCAATGAGCCGACTAAACATTTCATGTTCGCGTCCCGGCATAAGAATTTCAATAGTGCTGTTATAGTAAGCCAGTCGAATACCCGGAGAGTTGGCAAAACCAGTCTGAATTAGCTTAAATTGTTCCCAGGTAATGCTGGAATACACAATACGTTGATCGGTGGAAAGTGGAGTGAGAAGGGGAACTTGGGTCATAGACGTACTATCACCGGGCGAACATTGTATTATTTTATGATAACGAAGCAAGGGTGTTGGACTGGAATAGAAACGTGCGATCGCACTTCAATCACTCCATTGGTGAACTCGTAGGGTGCGTTAACGAAGTAACGCACCGAACCAACCATCAGAACTCGTCGGGTAAGCTGTCATGCATTTAAATTGGGTATTATAGCAAATCGCTAGGCGTGTATTTACAACTCCCGTACCTGAAACTGAGTCCAGATGAGATGTTCGTACAAACAAAGTGTAACTAGACCAGCGCGAAGCGCTATAGTAGCGAGCAAGATGCAAAGCCTGCGGCATGGCTTCGCTAAACGCACTACAAGGCTTTTGCCGTTATTGATATTAAGGTTTAAATGCCGAACAGCTTACGTTTAACGAAGTCAAGGCTTACCCAGACACACCAATGATAATGATGAGGTTAAAGGTGCGTTACGCTATCGCTCTCCTCACCCTACGAAAATTGTCAGGGTGATTCCAGAGGTGGCTTTAACGATGAGCGATCGCGTCACATCTTTGCACTCTACTCTTGACCAGAATACCTCTGGAACCTCTCCCGATCAACTGATTCCTGAAGATAGTAACACCGAGATTCATGATGAAATCCACAACACTCAGGCTATCCAGATGAAAAGGCTCCAATTGAGTCAACAATTGATGCACCTTCATACAGGTTAAGTCATCCCATAACTCGCCCACCACACATAAACACTCGCCCACCACACATAAACACTTGCTGACGACACTCAAATACTCGCTGACGACACATAATCACTCGCTGACGACACATAGAAACTCTTTGACCACACATAATCACTTGTTAAGCACACTCAAATACTCGTTGACGAAAATCAAAGACTCGCTAACGAGTATCAAAGACTCATTGACGAGAATCAAAGACTCGCTACCCACACATAAATACTCGTGGACGAGTATCCAAGCTTGGTTAATTAGGCTCAAAGCCTCGTTGATGAGTGTCAAAACCTGGTTAATCCCTGTCAGACTCAGCCAACGTGAGCAAAAATCATGGAACGAGAGGGTTAGTTCACAGAATTTGGACTTCAGCGAGGAGTGAGAGAATTGATTAGCCTATCAGAGGAGGTTAGGGAGGGGGTTCTTGAGTGATAAATCTTGAAACGCTTATCCTAGAATTTACGCAAAGCTTCTATCTGTAGGGTGCTATCTTCGTAGCGTAACGCACCATTGCCACTTCCACAAGCGCCATCAGGGAGAATGACGTAATCTATCGCGCAGGAGTTGCAGATTATTACGGATTTGAATAGTATTAGGATGATGAGAGCCTAACGTGCGATCGGCAATGGCTAAAGCTTTGATTAACAAAGGTTCAGCTTCCTTGTCACGTCCTTGAGCATCGTAGAGTCCTGCTAAATTATTCAGGCTAGCAGCAACATCAAGATGGTATTCTCCCAACTTAAATGTCTGTATTTCTAAAGCTTGTAAAAACAACGGTTCGGCTTCCTTGTACCGTTCTTGAACATAGTAGAGTGCTGCTAAATTGTTGAGGCTTTGTGCAATATCGGGATGTTCCTCTCCTAGCCGACGTTTCCGCAGTTCAAAGGCTTGTATATACAACAGTTCGGCTTGCTCATAGCGTCCTTGAGCTGTATAGAGTTGTGCCAAATTGTTGAGACTTTGTGCAACATCGGGATGTTCTTCTACTAACCGACGTTTCCGCCGTTCTAAAGCTTGAACATACAACGGTTCGGCTTGCTCATAGCGTTTTTGAACATAGTAGAGTAATGCCAAATTATTGAGGCTTTGTGCAACATCGGGATGTTCCTCTCCTAGCTGGCGTTTCCTCAGTTCTAAGGCTTGAAGATTTAACCTTTCGGCTTGGTCGTAGCATCCTTGAGTTCGGTAAAGTTCTCCTAGATTGTTGAGGGTAGTGGCGACAACAATATGGTCTTGTCCCAGCAGGCGTTTTCTTAGTTCTAAAGCTTTTAGATACAACGGTTCAGCTTGCTCATAGCGTCCTTGAGCATGGTAGAGTGCTGCCAAAGTATTAAGGCTGAGTGCGACATCAAGATGCTCCTCTCCCAGCCGACGTTTCCTCAGTTCTAAGGCTTGTATATACAACAGTTCGGCTTGCTCATAGCGTCCTTGATATTTGTAGAGCAATGCTAGATTGCTGAGGGTGTTAGCAATATTGGGATGGTCTTGTTCGAGCCAGCGTCTCTGTATTTCTAAGGCTTGTAGATATAACGGTTCGGCTTGTTCATAGCGTCCTTGACGGTAGTAGAGTCCTGCTAGATTATTGAGACTAGCGGCAACATCAGTATGGTCTTCTCCCAAACGGTTTTGAGTTGTGGATAGGCATTGCTCATACCAGGGTACGGCTTGGTGATAGTCTCCTTGACCTTCATAAAAACGACCTAGACCGACGAAAGGTTCAGTTATATCATTATCCATCAACCAATCTTGTTGACTCGTCGCTGCTTCTGCAATATGAGGAATAACTGGATTGACTGCTTTAATCTCTGCCAATGTTGGCGTCTCCGGGATTTTATCTGCTTCCCCTACCATCACCCGACAAAAATCCCGCTTCAACTCCTCCGCTATTCCTGACGCTTCCCGCTTACTGATCAAAAATTCCCGAATTAACGGATGTAATTGATACAACTCCTTCCCTTGACGCTGCACTAAATGCAGATTCACTAACCCATAATCCCGAATTTCCTCCAACTCCTCCTCATCAATCTCCGCCAAACACGCCTCCACCAATCGCCAGGGAATTGGCGCAGCCGCAAATAAACTTAACCCTATCCCCAACTCCTGCGCTGACTCATCCAATTCTTGCCAACTCAACTCAAACGCATCTCTTACCCCCAATTGCGCCGTCATATCAGCCTCTGACTTGGGCTTTTTCAGCGCTAACTGTTCCAGCCGTTTCGCCTGCAACCGAGATAACATTTCCTGTAACGATAAATCCGGTTTTCGCCGCAAATATCGCCCCACCAATTCCAACCCCAAGGGCAGATATCCCAACCAGCGACAGAGTTTTCGCGCTTCCCAGGGTTCCGGTTGCAGCCGTTCTCGTCCAATCAGCGATTTTAACAACGCCAATGCTGCTCTCGGTTTCAGCACATCCAGGGGTAACTGGCGAATCGACGCCCCCAAGTCTAACCGTGTCGTGATGAGTACCTTAAACCGAGAAGCATCCGGGGGCAAATACTGCCGCACTTGCTGATAATCCGTGACATCATCAATAATAATCAGCACCTGTCCCGGCGGTAGCCAATTTCGCCAGCAGTACGCCACCTGAAGCGGTAACTCTAACCCTTCTGGAATGGATAAGGGTAAATACGCCCTAGCAAATTGGACTATCTGAACCCCTAAATCCACACCTCGCCCATCCAACCAGCACACGCCACCCTCATACACCGATTCCGGCGGAACGTTTTCCCGATGGGAATAGCGCCTAGCATATTGCAGCGCCAACTCGGTTTTTCCCACACCTCCCATCCCCGCCACAGCAGAAATGGCAACTTGCTGATTTTCCTGTAACTGTTGATGTAGCGTAGCTAGGGCGGTTTCTCGTCCGACAAACTGAACCACCCCACTGAGAGGAAGATTCTGGGGAATACCTGTGGGTTGAGGCTGAAGCTCTGATACTATTTCTTGTAAGATTGCCTTAATCGTCTCGGCATCAGCACCGTAATAGGTAGGATTAATTTGAATATCCCCAGCTTGACCAATGTGACCGATATTAATATTGTGATCCCCTTCTTGCGCCACAATCTGGTCACCGCGAACAATCACCGCATCCCGCAGCGCGATAATATCGGCTTCAGTGTAGGAATGGGTAGCGACTCGGTTAAGAATTGCCTGTAATTGCTCAATCTTAGTCATGGTTTGTAGTGAGGACTTTAGTCCTCCCGTCAGAGGCGCTAAAGCGCCGACTACGAACGAACGAACGAATGGGTTTGTAGTGAGGACTTTAGTCCTCTCGACTATTCTCTATCCTAATCTCTCCAGCACGGGCAATATTCCCGAAATTTACATTACCTGAACCTGAACTATCAACGGTTTGAGTTCCTGAGGCTATAGCAACATCTCTACCTGCAATAATTCTCCCCATTGTCTCAGCCACATCTGCTTCTACTGCTTCCCATCCCTTCTCCGGTAAACCCTTCCCTCCCCGCAATAATGACACGGCAAAATCTTCCGTGGCTAAATCAAAGAAGGGGATTTGTGCTTGCTGATATTCGTGCTGCACTGTTTCGGGAACCACTTTTCCCAGATAATTCATTAAATTCGACACTCGCACCACTGTATCTCCCGGTTGATTCCCCGCCCCTTGCAGCGCTTCGATTAAATGATAGGTGTAGACACTCATCGCCCCATCCCCACGAATCCAAGACGATTGTGTGCCTCTTGAGGATGTAAAAACAACCCGCCCTTCACCCTGTTTCAGTTCCTCAATAAACTGTTTCGGTAACGCCGTCTGTGCAAAATCTGTGGGCAGTTTAATCGGTACAATTTTATCCTTTGCTGTTGCCATTCCTTGAGCATGACAACTATCAATAATTACCAGCAATCGTTTGGCACAAATCTGGCGTATTGCTTCGGTAAAGGCTTGAGCCGACACCGCCGAGTCGGGGATATCCACGGCTTCAATATCATGTTGAATCAAATAGTATTTACCCGTAGACTGATCTAGCCAGCCGTGACCCGAATAATAGATAATAATTGTCGCCTCAGTATCCGCCGCCGCTTGTGCTTTCAGCCAGGTTAATCCATCAACTATCGCCTGACGGGTTGCCCCAGCATCATACAATAAACGGATATGCTGTTCATCATTCAGATAACCACAAAGATTTGGGTCAGTGAGAATCGACTGAATGGCGTGCATATCCTTTACCGTCACCGGAAGTGACCATTTCGGGTAAGCGGATTCACCTACACCAATGAGTAAAGCGTAACCATGAGAGAATGTATTGGTCAAAGGCTTATTAAGCGTACCATTGATGTTAAGTATACACCCATACTGACATAGAGGCGAGGAGAGTGAACCAATGAGTTTAGTGATTCCCACAGCAGTAAAAACGGTGCGTTACGCTTCGCTAACGCACCCTACGATTAAGTACGATTAAGGTAGAATTAAGCGCTGAAATATTTGGCGACGGGATGATAGGTAACGATCGCGGTGGTGGATTGTTCTGGATATAGTTGTTCACTTTCATCCATGTACAGGTTGATGCGATCGCACTTCAACAACTCCAGTTGCTTGTACTGATCCTGGATATTCGGACAAGCGGGATAGCCGAAGCTATAGCGCGAACCTTGATACCGTTGCGCTAAGACATCTCGAATCGTATCCGGTTCCTCCCCACCAAAGCCTAACTCCCGGCGAATTCGGGCGTGTATCCATTCGGCTAAGGCTTCTGCCATTTGGACGGCTAAGCCGTGATAATAGAGATAATCGGTATACTGATCCGATTCAAATAGCTGCTTGGCGTATCGGGTAGCGACTTCCCCCACGGTTACCGCTTGCATCGGGAAAACATCGATAATTCCGGAGTCTTTAGGCGCAAAGAAATCAGCAATACATAGACGCCGCCCCGATTTTTGGCGCGGGAATTTAAAGGTGGCGATTGGTTGCCATTTCTCTGGATGTTTCTCACCCTCTTGATTCATCATCTCCGGATCAAACAGATGTAGAGAATTTCCTTCAGATTGACAGGGGAAATAGCCATAAATAATTTGCGGATGCAATAAATTCTCCGCCACAACTCGCTGTTTCCAGTCGTCAAGAATCGGATACACCGTCTCTTCCAGAAACTGATTATACTCCTCACGGGATTGGTCTTTCGGTTTGCGGAACTGCCATTGTCCAGCAATTAGCGCCTGCAAATCTAGATACCACAATGCCTCATCGATGGGAATATCTTCCGGTTGCAATATCCGAGTTCCCCAGAATGGCGGAGTTGGGCGATTAATCTCTAAGGTAATATGTTCAGAACGGCGGGTATTTTCTACCTCTGGAACCGATTGTTTCGCCGATGACTTCTTGGTTTTCTTCTGTTTATCGGATTTGCCGTTTTCTGATGGTTCATCGGTTCCGTCTGGAATTTCATCCGTTGTAACTTCATCTAAGAAGCCTTTTAAATCATCCCACTCTTCGGCAGCTTTAGCGGGCATGAGTTTATCCATAAAGTGTAAGTCGGAAAACGCATCTTTGCCATACACGACTTTCCCTTGATAGGTATTCTGACAATCCTGATAGACGAACTTCGGTGTCAATGCTGCACCGCCTAAAATAACAGGAACCGTGATTCCCTTTTCGTTAAACGTCTCCAGGTTATCTTTCATAAATGCCGTGGATTTCACCAAGAGTCCACTCATGGCAATACAATCGGCATTATGTTCTTTGTACGCCTCAATAATATTGTCTACGGGTTGCTTAATTCCCAGATTGATCACCTTATACCCATTATTGGTGAGGATGATATCCACCAGGTTTTTACCAATATCGTGAACATCGCCTTTCACTGTAGCAATCACCATGATTCCCTTGGCATTATTTTCCCCGTCTTCTTTTTCCATATACGGTTCTAAATATGCCACCGCCGCTTTCATGGTTTCGGCGGATTGCAAGACAAAGGGGAGTTGCATTTGTCCGGAACCGAAGAGTTCGCCGACGACTTTCATCCCATCTAAAAGGAAGGTGTTGATAATCTCTAACGGTTGATAGGTTTCTAATGCTTTCGCCAGACTATTATCCAAGCCAATCCGTTCTCCGTCGATGATGTGACGCTTAAGACGTTCTTCAATTGGCAGATTTTCATCCACTGTGCGATCGCGCTTCGTGGTTTTGCCTTCAAATAGCTGAGTAATCTCCCCTAACGGATCATACGTGCAGATATCGCCATCAAACTCCCGTTGATCATAAATCAGTTTCCGGCATATCTCTTGATGTTCGGGTTCAATTTTGGCTACAGGTAAAATCTTACTGGCGCTAACAATCGCTGCATCTAACCCCACCGCCATGGCTTCATGGAGGAACATGGAGTTTAATACTACCCTGGCGGCGGGATTGAGTCCAAAGGATATATTAGAAACACCGAGAATAATATGACATCCGGGTAATTCTTCCCGCATCCGGCGGATGGATTCAATTGTCGCTTTCCCGTTGCTTCTGTCTTCTTCAATTCCCGTGGAAATCGGTAACGCTAGGGGGTCAAAAAAGATTTCATGGGCGGGAATCCCATAGTCTATAGCTTGGTGATAGGCTCGTTGTGCGATCGCGAATTTTCGGTCAGCGGTTCGCGCCATCCCCTCTTCGTCAATTGTCCCCACAATTACACCCGCGCCATACATTTTGGCTAAGTCTAAGACTTTCAGGAACCGTTCCTCCCCATCTTCATAGTTGGTGGAATTGAGGATACATTTCCCCCCCGCAACTTTTAACCCCGCCTCCATCTTTTGCCATTCTGTGGAGTCCAGCACTAGGGGTAAGGTAACATTGGTGACTAAACGGGAAACCAATTCATGCATATCATGTTCGCCATCCCGTCCCACATAGTCCACATTCACATCGAGGACATGGGCACCTTCGCGTACCTGCGCCCTAGCTAAGGCGACTAATCCATCCCAGTCTTCATTATTTAATAAGGTGCGGCATTTTTTCGAGCCACTGGCATTTAAGCGTTCACCGACAATTAGGAATGAGTTATCCTGCTCATAAGGTTGGGTGGAATAAATCGAAGCAGCGGCGGGTTCGTATTCGGGATGACGTTCTTTCGGCGTCAGGGTTTGGGCAATTTCGGCTAATTGTTGAATATGTTCCGGGCGAGTACCGCAACAGCCGCCAATCACCTGGACACCCAAGTCTTCAATAAAATGCATTAACGCCATTCTGAGTTCCATTGGCGTTAATTTATAATGGGCTTGTCCCCCGACATTTTCCGGTAATCCTGCATTGGGGATACACGACACCACAAAGGGTGAATGCTGGGACAGATATTTGATATGATCCTTCATGCGATCGGGTCCCGTGGCGCAGTTAAGACCGAGAATATCAATGGGATAGCGTTCCAAAATTGCCAGGGCTGCACCAATTTCGGTTCCCACCAGCATGGTTCCCTGAACTTCCACCGTTACCGATACCATAATCGGGCGGCGTTCCCCTTTCTTCCGAAACACCTCTTCCACCCCATTCAGTGCGGCTTTAATTTGCAGCACATCCTGACAGGTTTCGATAATCATTAAATCGACACCGCCATCGTAGAGTCCTTCGGCTTGTTCAGCAAAGGTGGCTTGGATTGTGTCAAAATCAATATGCCCCAATGTGGGGAGTTTCGTTGTCGGTCCGATGGAACCGGCTACAAATCGGGGTTTTTCGGGTGTGGAGAATTCGGCTGCAACCTTTTTAGCGAGTTCGGCTGCGGCTTTATTCAGACTATAGGCTTGATCCGCTAAATCATATTCTGCCAGAACAATCGACGCCCCCCCAAACGTATCCGTCTCAATCACATCCGCCCCGGCTTCCAGGAAACGACGATGTACTGTCGCCACGGCTTCCGGTTTGGTATGAACCAGATACTCATTACATCCTTCATACTTCGCCCCACCAAAGTCTTCAGCGGTGAGGTTTTGGGTTTGCAGGTTGGTTCCCATGGCACCATCGAAGACGAGAACCGGGCGTTGGGGACTATGAAGGCGAGTTAGGAAGGCACTGTTCATAACTGTCTTGGCAATCTGGGTGTAGATAAATATTAGTGTAGGTGCAATGTATGATCACAGACAACCTGAGGTGAGGGGGTGAGGGGTGATTGGCAGGTTAGAATTTCGACAGTTATCCCACCGTTTTCTTTCATCTATGCAATGTTTGTTTATTCTAGACCATTAACCCATGCCTCTGGAGCGATCGCGATCGTTCTGAATCTTACCCTGATCCTGGGCGCGTGTAGTGCTTCAACCTCCGAACCGGAAGCCACTCGAATCCCTGAGTCCACGGGAAATGCAACGATCTCCGATGCGACCCAAACTGATGCAATACTCTCCACCCCCCAATTTGCCACCCCCAGTGGTAAGATTCAGTGTTTGGCAATGGATGAACACTTACGGTGTGAACTGACTACAGGTAAGCCTATCCAGCCTCTACCCCCGCAACCTGACGATTGTCCCCTCGATTGGGGAAACGGCTTAGTGTTAAATGCTGCGGATGAGGTAGAAATCCTTTGTGCTGGAGACACGATTCAGTTACCGCCGGAGGAGATCTCGACCTTACCCTACGGTCAAACTTGGGCGTATGGTGGGTTTCACTGCACCGTAGAACCGATCGGTCTAACCTGTTTTAATCAGCGTCAGCAAGGCTTTTTCTTAAGTACGCAAAAATGGAAAGCGATCGCCAATACCAATAGGTGAGTAAACACGTAAAGAGTTCAAGAGTTTGCAATTAAAGTTCAATCTGTTGAGTTAAACTATTTCAAAAAAATCAGAAATACGTCGGTATTGAATTTTACAAATGCGGCAATCATTTTACCCTTTTTCAGCTACATTTTTGGTTTGATGACGGCTAAATCAGAGGAAGACAAAAGGACAAAAGATAAGTCGCTCTTGTAGGGTGAGGAGAGCGAAGCGTAACCGATGCAAATTGACTTGGTGAATTTTTATTCTCATCCTAACTCGTTATTGGTGGGTTACGGCGGACATCAAATTAAAGGGTAACCATTGAAATGGCATAACCGCCTAACCCACCCTACTAGCGTGGTACACCTGATTTGGTCGATTAGCCTTGGTTCGTAGTGAGGGCTTCAGCCCTCTCCAGATAGGCGTTAGAGAACTAAAGTTCTCACGACAAACAAAGTCCTATTTTTAGTTGGGTCACGCCACTACCTGTTTGAGAAAGAGGGCGGATGAGGAAGACAAAAGGACGAAAGATAAGGCAGAATGAACAGATAAGGTAAATTCTCCTCTCTCAAATCATCCAACATTAAACTATGTGGGCAGACGGTCAACTCTTACACAATGGACTACATCGCATCAAGTCAACCTTGGGACGAGGTGCGTTCGACTGGACTAATATCCCAATCGTTAAATTTGAGTGTTTCAGAACATGAAGTTACCCAATGGATACAGAGCCAAACTGGGAGATAAACTGGAGAGGTATTCACTGAATATGCAGCATCCGAAGGGTAAAGACAAAGCTAACCTATTTAGAAATAGATTAGGGATTACGCTAGAAAACAAAGAGTTATTAGAAACGGCTCTATTAGAATCTGCTGTCAATAATGAGGCAACCCTTCACAAAACGGATGAGTATGGAACCCAGTATGACGTAAAATTTTTGATGACGACGGACGTGGGAAGCTCTTTGGTACTTGGATGTTGGATCATTCGCACAGGTGAAGAGTTTCCAAGACTAACAAATACCTATCCTGTAGATCAGTGAGGATACAACCATGAATTTTAAAGAATATGATGTTGTGGCATTAACCGAAGAAATTCAGGCACTCCATAAAGAAACTCAACAGCCAATCCGACTAATACCTGGGCAAGTCGGCACTATTCTGATGGATTTTGAGGGTCGAGCCTATCTTGTTGATTTTGCTGATGCTCACGGCAAAACCTATGCTATGGAAACCATCCCCGGTGAAAGGCTGATGCTCCTTATCTATGAACCCCTTCTAGCTGTTGCCTAACATTGAAATGAACCTAATTAGGTGGACACAATTAAAGTTAACGGTTGAGATTAGGGAACTGGGAACTGGGAACTGGGAACGGTAAGGCTTTGAGGGCTATTTACAAAACTTAATACAGTGCCGTTTTCTTTTGTCTGACTACTTAATACCTGGTTAATATTTACTCAAGCTTGGTTGTTGGTGGGTTACGGCGGATATTAAATTAAAGGGTAACAATTGAGATGGTATAACCGCCTAACCCACCCTACTTACTGGTGATTGTTTTTGAGGAGTTTAGGTTGGGTTAGTTAGTGTTCGTGTGGCGTTTCCAACGGTAGTGTAATGTATTCTATCGTCAAACGTTAGACATCGGCAAGTTATTACACCGATGCAAACTCAGCAAATACTTGCTCAATCACCTTTTGCGCCTTAGTATCCAGAGAATGCCAATCTACTTCACCGTCTTCATCAATTAGGCTGGTATCAATGTCAACCTCTTGGCTTTCTATTTCCGCATGAACTGGGGCGTACTCGCGAAAACAGACTTGAAAGCATAACTCCCACAAGTTAATACAGACAGAATGATCGGGTTTTTCTAAACATACCTCATGACCCGGTATCGGCGTCTGTACATCCTTATACGTGGCTTTCCAGGTGGTTTTCTCAAGCTGTTGGCGAATATGATCAACGATACGGATTAACGCGGGTTGCATTAATAGTCCCGCTTGTTCCCACGCCTGAGTTGTTTTAAATTTGGGTTTCATTCTAAATGTCGAGAGGGAGGAATTCAGCAAATAACAATGTTAAGACTACTGAGTGGATTTGGATTCGTGACGGGAGCAACTTACCCGTTACGCGTGTTGGCAGTTTTCCGGCGCACACCCCGTCTGTGGGGATATATGATTACTCCGATTCTGGTGAATGTGTTCATCGGTATTGCTTTGTATGCCGGATTACTGCTGTTGGGTTGGCAACAGGTTGACCGGATTACGCTTAGTTTATCGCAATGGTTGAATAATGCGATCGCGAGTCTTCCCCCTTGGCTGAGTTTCCTAGGCGTCTTGGCGACGGGGATTAATTGGGTGCTGGATGTCGTCTTGGTGATTGGCTTACTGCTGATTACGGGATTTTTGCTCGTCCAATTTGGCGTCTTACTGGGTGCGCCGTGGTATGGTCAACTCTCGGAACAGTTAGAAGAAATCCGCACGGGTCAAATTCATACGGTAGAGGTGGGATTTATCCAGGATATTTGGCGGGCGATTTTATTTGAGTTGAAGAAGCTGGTACTAGGAATCGGCGTGGGCATTTTCTTATTAATGCTAAATATTCTACCCGGAATTGGCACTTTAGCCGCCGCAATTGGTGGGATTATCCTCACCGCAACAGTAACTTGTCTGGACTTTATCGACGCGCCCTTAGAACGTCGCCGTTTACGATTTCGCTATAAGTTAGGAATTGTGTTTAAAAGTTTACCTGCCAGTGCGGGGTTTAGTTTAGTCTGTATGGTGTTGATTACGGTGCCATTAGTGAATCTTTTTACCATTCCTCTATGTGTCGCCTCTGGGACATTGTTTTTTTGCGATCGCGTGTTACCTAAGTTACCGCAATCTTTGAGGTTCGAGCATTAGTCTAAATCTCAATTATGACTGGGCTGCGTTTACGATATCTAGTTATAATGAGGCATCATGTCTGCTTAGGGTCTAAGTTCTTTCATCCTATTTGCCAACTGAGAATCCAGAGTTAGAAGTTCTAGATTTTCCTCCAGAGCCATGGCTGCGATGATAGCATCTGGTAATTTCAGAGTATACTGGCGACGGATAGTAATGGTGGTATTTTCAATTGCTGGAGTCATGGGTAGGTATTGCATGGCGTTGAGTAGATTTTTAATCTCAGCGATTTCAAACTCGGTGATGCGGGAATAACTCAAGAGTTCAATACGGGTGATAAAGTTGTAAGCACATTCACTCACCTTAATAGAATGTTTCGTAAGGTAGTTAACGACTTGCTCATTTCCTTTGAGCAAGCCAATTACAAAATTGGTGTCAAGTAAAAATTTACTCCCACTCACGGCGTAGTACCTCCTGAATTTCGACGGGATCTTCGTTGAAATTGGGGGAGTCTCTCAAAATGCCCAAGTAGTTAGAAAGCAATAGTGATGTATGGTATGGGCGCGACTGAACTTTTAGGCGCAAAAACTCAGCAAAAGCCAACACCATATTGGCTTGGTCTTCGGGCAAAGCTTTGACAAGTTGGTAAACAGCTTCCGCAGTGGTCATTGGCAGGTGAGTTGTGTCGGGTGTTGCTTAAATCAAGTTATGACTTCAGTGTAACGAAAAATCAGTCGTTTCTAGTCTTTAATTTCGATTCAGTGACTCGAATTCACATCCCTATAGTTTTTTGCGATCGCGTGTTACCCAAGTTACCTCAGTCTCTGGCAACGCCCTAGTCGGATTAAACTATAAATTTAAACGGAGCCGACTTTTGCTATAAGTCAATTACTGCTCAACAAATGGGCTTTGTCAACCTTGAATTTATCCTTTATATAGCCGAGTATTTCCAATTCCCGACCTGCAATTTCATGAAACTGCTTTACTTCCGATTCCGTTAACTCTTTTTTCCAGCGCCCTTGACTCAACTGATCAATGGATTTGGATAGTTTGCGAAACTCTTGGCGAGTATCTTGAGTGATTGTGTTCTGGGAATAGTATTGAGGCTCGATCTGTCTAGCATCATACTCTTCCCCAATAAAATTCATGATTTGCCTAACTACCTGTTCCGGGTTATTGGTTAAGTCTTCATACTTAACGTCAAATATATTGTCATTCTCTCCCTGGTTTAGTCTCGCGTTTACACATTTTTTCCAGTAGGACGCATAGCGGACAATACTTTTTCCTTGGGGAACATTTTGGTGATGACGTGCTGAACAATAGCCGTCTCGACCATCACGGAACATATTGATAAACTTGGCGTTGGGAAAGTGCTTTAATAAAAACTTTAGCCTCAAAACATGCTGGGGAGTTTTTTCAATAAAACGCTGACCTCCTGTTTGTTGAGTGATCTGTTGAGTGAATTTATCGTAAAATTGCACAATATCTGGGGACTGCTCAATTAAATATGCTATGTCTGTAGGGGTAAATCCTTCATAAGTAAATCCATAAATATCTCGGTACATAAACAAGCCAGTTTCATACCCAAAACTACTCAAATTAGGATGAGCGCCTAAGATTAATTTCATCAGGGTTGTGCCACTGCGAGGCGCACCAAACACGAAAATATGGGGTTCGTGAGAAATTGTCTTCGGTAGGCGCATAAAAATATTTTTAGGAATGGCTTGGGGATGTTTTAAAAAAGAGCGAATGGCTGTAATAAGAGGCATGGAGTTAACCTTTGAGTATTTTTATTTGACCTGATAATAATAAAATATTACTCGATGATAATTAAGATTTAACCTAGACTCAAAAAAAATTAATAATTCCTTGATTTGAATAGCATCTTAATATTTTGTATTAATATAGAAGGATGACAATTATTTAATAATCAGGTATGGAGTACAAACAACTGGGAGAAAGCGACCTACGGGTTTCAGAAATCTGCTTGGGAACCATGACCTATGGTCAGCAGAACACTATAGACGATGCGAGAGAGCAACTGGACTACGCGATTTCCCAAGGGGTGAATTTTATTGACACCGCAGAAATGTATCCTGTACCGGGACGGGCGGAAACTCAGGGGAAGACGGAAGAGTATATTGGCGAGTGGTTAGTTAAGCAACAGCGCGATCAGCTCATTGTGGCGACTAAAATTGCGGGTCCCACATCTCGGATGAGTTGGATTCGGGGCGAAAACCACCGGATTGACCGTCCGAATATCGAGCAGGCACTAGAAGACAGTCTTAAGCGCCTGCGTACTGACTATATTGACCTCTATCAAATCCATTGGCCCGATCGCTATGTTCCCTTATTTGGCGCACCTGATTATGATCCCAAGCATGAACGGGACACCGTACCCATTGCTGAACAACTGGAGGTATTCGCTGATTTCATCAAAGCTGGGAAAATTCGCTATTTGGGGTTGAGTAATGAAACCCCTTGGGGCGTATGTGAGTTTTCCCATGTTGCCAAGCATCTAGGATTACCCAAAGTGGTATCGATTCAAAATGCCTACAGCTTGGTTAACCGCATCTTTGATATTCACCTGGCGGAAGCCTGTCGATTTAATCAGGTTGGGTTACTCGCCTATAGTCCCTTAGCCTTTGGCTTGCTGACGGGTAAATATCTCAACGGTATCCCAGAAAAGTCACGGCTAGCCCTATTTCAAGGATTTGGGGGGCGGTATGAGAAATTCAATCTAACCGAAGCGGTGAAGGAGTATGTGAACATTGCCCATAAGCACAACCTGACACCCGCCCAGTTAGCTTTAGCATTTGTGCGATCGCGTTGGTTTGTCACCAGTACGATTATCGGTGCAACCACGATGGAACAACTCAAGGAAAATCTGAGTGCGGCTGAGGTGACATTGGATCAGGATATCTTGGCAGAAATTAATGCCGTTCACGCCCGCTATCCAAATCCTACACCTTAAGGAGAATAGGACTGAAATTTTGGTTGGTGGGCATTGCCCACCCTACGGTATATCTACACCTTAAAAGGTAGAGACGCGCCACGGCGCGTCGGGGAGATGGGGGAATTTTCTGGTGCTTACCTGGCAATTCTGCCTAAAATCACTAGCAGATATGATAGTATTTGAACATTCTAAATTGTATAAGGGAGTAATGCATTGACAATTGTTCAAGTAACCCAGGAGAATCTTGGTTCCCAGGACGAGCGTGAAGATCGTCTGGAAATTAATTACCTTAATAATAATTTAAACCTGCCGACCAATAGTATAGATGGACAAGATATTATTAGCGGATTAACCCAAACGCCTAAATCTTTACCGCCGCGATACTTCTATGATGACCGGGGTTCGCAGTTATTTGAGAAAATCTGTGAGTTACCAGAATATTAACCCACTCGCACAGAAACCTGGATTCTCCGCCAGTATGCTGGTGAAATAGCCCAGAAGACGGGAGCGTGCGAACTTGTGGAACTCGGGAGTGGGAGTTCAACTAAAACTCGCCAGTTGCTTGATGCGTATCAAGCCCTAGGAAATGGGTTGGGATATGTACCGATTGATGTCAGTGGCGGAATTTTGACAGAAAGTGCCTGTCAGTTACTACAAGATTATCCAACCTTGCACATTCAGGGATTAGTGGGTACTTATGAACAAGCCCTTACCCAACTTAAGCCAACATCTTTGCCATCTCGGATGATTTTCTTCTTGGGAAGTACATTAGGAAATTTGACACCACAGGAATGCGATCGCTTTTTCTGCCAAATTCTTGAGGCTTTGGATGTGGGGGAGTATTTCTTACTGGGAGTCGAT
Organism: Coleofasciculus chthonoplastes PCC 7420; assembly: GCF_000155555.1. Taxonomy (GTDB): domain Bacteria; phylum Cyanobacteriota; class Cyanobacteriia; order Cyanobacteriales; family Coleofasciculaceae; genus Coleofasciculus; species Coleofasciculus chthonoplastes_A. Next base: position 124,076 of record NZ_DS989864.1, on the reverse strand, counting down.
TTACAAAAGCCCAAACAGGTATTGGAAGCGGCTTACAATGATGCTCAGGGAGTAACCGCCCAATTCAATCTGAATATGTTGGATCATCTGAACTACCGCTTTGCGGCTAACTTCGACAATGTATGGCGGTATCGAGATAAAGCCAAAGCCGAAGTTACAGACTTTATCCACAATACACCACTAAATTTCCCCATTAACCAAAATCATCCCCTCTGGGCGCTGATCATGGGAATGGAACACAACCGGATTCATTTTGAAACCTCCTCCATGTTGATTCGACAACTGCCCATCGAAAGGCTAAAACGTCCGGACTCTTGGCAGTATGCCACATTTCATGGTAAGATTTGCGCCAATAAAATGATTCAGATTCCAGGTGGGGTCGTTAAACTGGGCAAACCCAAAGATGCTCCGACTTATGGCTGGGATAGCGAATATGGCAGTCGAAACGTGGAGGTGAAACCCTTTTTAGCCAGTCAGTATCTGATTACCAACGGAGAATTCCTCAAGTTTGTCGAAGAGGATGGCTACGACAATCGGGAATTTTGGGATGAAGAATCCTGGAGTTGGAAGAGTGACTATAACATCAAACATCCTAAGTTCTGGATACCGAGTAATGGAAGCTACAACTATCGAGCCATGTTTGATGAAATTGACTTACCCCTTGATTGGCCCGTAGAAGTTAATCACGATGAAGCCATGGCTTACTGTCGCTGGACGGGTAAGGGAGTTCGCTTAATGAGTGAAGCTGAGTGGACTATGGCGGCGGCTAACTGTGAGGACGATCAGGATTTCAATCTTCATATTAAGTTTAATTCCCCTACTTCAGTGGGTAGTGTAGAAACAGCTAAAAGTCCTTCTGGACTCTATGATATTCGAGGTAATGTTTGGGAGTGGCTGAGTGATGATTTCAAACCTCTACCAGGATTCAAACCCCATCCCCTTTATGAAGATTATTCGGCTCCCTTTTTTGATACTCAGCATAAAATAATGCGAGGCGGGTCTTGGGCAAGTACAGGAACCTACGCCTCGACTTCCTGTCGGAATTGGTTCCGCCGCAATTTTTATCAACATGCAGGGTTTCGGATTGCTCAAAACTTAGAAGAGGAAAAATAGATGAGATGAACAATTGTAAAGAATAAATCAACCGTTTCAGCCCATTATAAATTAAGTCAAACTATCAAAGATTAACCGGAGACTGTGATGACCTTAACATCCGACAAAGCGCCAACAATTGGACTGGTAGAAGTTCCCACCCTGGGACTGTACGATCCCAATGGCAAGAATTGGACTCCGATGTTCAAACGCAACCCTCTACTCAGCAAACAAGTTCTACTGGCTCACCTGCAAGCCGGGGGATTTGATGCTCAAATGGTGCATCTCAAAGATGGAGATTACGAAGAAGAATTTGGTCATGTGACTTGGAAGGGAGCGACACTAAGAAAGGTGTATTCGGGCAAAAGAATTTGGGATGTCGATCCAAAGGCTTACGAAGCCTGGGGTGTTACCGCTAACTTTATGCAGGAGCAGCAGATCGCCTGTATGGTAATTAAACACCTGGCAAAGGGAGGAAAGCCCATTGTTGTCGGGGGTTCTGATGCGATCGCGACACCTGAACCCTATTTCCAAGCTGGTGCAACAGTCATTGTGTTAGACAAATCTGGTGGTGCGAATTGGGCGATTTTCGATCATGTCCTGGGTAAACCACCTCGTGAGCCACTCAATGGGGTTCTCTTTGCCGATGGGACGAAATATGCGAAGCGAAATCCAGCCTTGAATCCCCAAGATTGGCCCTTACCCTCCTTAGAAGTTGCTAGGCAATGTTTCGGTACAGAGTATTCTGGAGAGCGTTTTCTCGAAGACTTACTGCCTATCGGCTCGATTTTCTCAGATATTGGTTGCGATCGCACCTGTGATTTTTGTCAGACACCCACCTACGGTACAGGTTATCGCCGGATGACACCCCAAAGGGCGCTGGAGTGGCTGGCAATCCAGAAAGAAGCGGGAGCCAAGTCAACGGTGATGGTTGCTGATCAATTCCTGGGGCGTATTCTTTTTCCTGGTGGACGAGACGAAATCCTGGAAATTACCCGAGGAGCCAGGGAGATCGGGATGCCCTTATTATGGCCCAATGGTTTGGAACTCAGGAAAGCAACCCTTGGTCGTGGACGCAACTACGATCATAGTGACCTAACTCCCGATGAAGAGTTAGTGGAAGCACTCTGGGGTTGGGATGGCAAAGTGGGTAGCTTTCTCGCCTATGTTCCGGCTGAACGCCCTGTTGTTGGCAAACAGCCTTATGCCAAAATTCTGCCTTGGCAACAGCATGCTAATATGCTGCGGTCTATTGTCAGAGCCGGTTTACCTGTGTTGATCTATGGTGTGATTGTGGGATTAGCCCAAGACTCTCACGAGGAATTGTCATATCTTGAGGACTCCATATTAGACCTTCGTCAAGATTTAAAATCGATTAATCCCGATCTGGAATTTCAGGTGGCTTCTTATTCTATCTCTCCCATACCAGGAACCCCCCAATGGAACTATTTAACCAAGTCTGGTTTGCTCCGCATTCAAGATCCTTCGGTTGTCGGAGAGTTTTGGACAGCGAGTTGTGATACTCATCACCTCAGCTACGAGGAAGTTTCCGATTGGCAAGTGCGTCTGGCTGAGATTGGCAAAGATGACTCCAAGTTACTCAACTATCATGGGGGACTCACTATGGTATCAAAAGGGAATCCTCAAGAAACGTTAGTACAATCTTAGACATCAAAGATAACGCGGTTTTGAACGTCAAGGAGTTACAGTTAATTCCTCACGAACCTTTTAAGGAGGAGGATTTACGTAATGCCATCGATCTGATCGCACCTATTCCTCCTTGTCCTTACTAATACTAAGTTGCAGTAAGCATGTAGAATCTAGTTCTACTTGAGAGGGAGAGGGGGGATAAGTTACCTGTTTGAATGCAACTTAGTATAAGACTAGCTAACCTGATATACCCAAACTCGATAATAGCCATCAGGTTTAGCTGTGGATAGAGGTGAAAACTTTTCACTAATTTCTACTAACGTCCACTTACCAGACTCTTCTAATGCCGTCAATTTTTGTTTGAAATCGCTGTTCTCATAAAAATCAAGACGCAAGGTAAAAATAATGTATCCTCCAGGCTTGGCAATCCGGAGTAGCTCGTCAAAAGAACAGCTTGGTGCATGTCCATAGGTAAACACACCAACGCTGACAATAGCATCAAAGGAGTCAGAGGGAAAGCCTAGGGGTTCACCCATAACTTTTTGGTAGAGCGCCGTGTAGACATTCTTTTTTTCCGCCTGCTCTAACATTTCGGCAGAAATATCTATCCCCTCTAGATTAGAGTAACCCTTCTGGTATAGAATCTTTCCAACCAAACCTGTACCAGCACCAGCGTCCAAAATCTTGGCATCTTTGGACACAAACTGAGATAATACTGCTAGGACTTTCTCAGGAGCGATGTAGCGACAATCATCGACCAGTTCTTGCTCGTAGTCTTTTGCCCATTTATTATAATAGTCAGTCAATTCTTGACAAGTTTGAGAACCATATATCTCTTTTTGTCTATTTTCTAAGTTCATTGTCAACAACTATAATTTTTTGCAAAATATAGCAAATCTCCTTTATCGTAATACAAAATCTGTCTTTTTACCCCCTAAGCTATAATCAAATTTGTTCTGCTTCTGCTTTCCTATCCCTTGTAGACACGGCAATGCCCACCCGTGTCAACTTAAGCTCAATCCCTTAACCCAATCAACTGAACGACTGAACATGAAAAGAGAAACCATAAAAGTACATCAATTAACCATTCATGACCATCATCTGGATATTATCTATAGTGCAGATGATTTTAAATTTGCAACTAAAGTTTTTTATCATGATCTGTCTTTCAACATATTGACCCGCAAATATTCTCAACCATTAATCGCTCGAATCGCCGCTTATATTGCCTTGTTTGAAGGAATGAAGCTGTGTTCACTATTTCCCAACTATTATGATATTAGTCTTATCGCTAAAAATTTAGACAAACCCGTTTTAGACTTATTTACCACGATATATCAAGGAGTCTTTGGTCAACATTGGTATGAAAACAATATAACCGACTACCCAGGTCCAGAAATTATCTATCCCGGACTTAGTTTAGCCAACAGTCAACCCATCCCTATATCGGGTAACAACTCTACCGTACTTACTGGCTGTGGTGGTGGAAAGGATAGTATTGTCGCTCTAAAATTACTACAAGAAGCCGATATTCCCTTTGCCTCAATGCAATACTCTCACACTGTTTATGGCAAAGCCGATATTCAACATCATTTAATATCGGGAGTTTTAGAACATGTCACCCCGATTAAAAAGCATAAAATTTCTATCTATGATGACTTTCTTGACTATCCCTTGCTTGAGCTATATTTCCCCGACACTTCAGGAATTACCGTTCCCGAAACTCCTGTGTCTATCTTTGAGGCTCTCCCGCTAATGCTGAATCACGGATATAACGACTTGGCATTAGCCCATGAAAAAAGTGCCAATACGGGTAACTTATTCTGGGATAAACTCGGCAAAGAAGTCAACCATCAATGGGGGAAAGGCTACGAAGCCGAGAAAGAGTTGAATCAATTTATTCAAGCCAATCTCTTATCTAACTTCACCTATTTTAGTATCTTACAGCCGATATATGACTTCCGCATCTTCAAGAATCTGACCAAATATCCGGAGGTGCTGCCCAAAATACATTCTTGCAATATCCAAAAGCCTTGGTGCAAAAAATGTCCTAAGTGTGCTTATGTGTGGCTAGGTTTAATGGCGGCATTCGAGCCAGCCTCTGTCGATGCCGTATTTGGCTCAAATCTATTTGATGATGATGATTTACTCCCCATTTTTCGAGAAATGGTTGGACTTGGCGAACATACACCTTTTGAATGTATTGGGGAAATCGATGAAAGTCGATTAGCGATGAAAAAGTGTTTAGAGAAAGGCTTGTCTGGCAAAGCCATAGAGATGTTCAAAACTGACGTTTTAGTCGATCATTCAATTAATTGGCAGCAGATTGAACAAAAGTATGACAATGTATATGACACAGAACATGCTATTCCCGATTGGATTTTTAGTAAAATTAGGGGACACCTTTAGAAGCGCTAAAGTTAGTGCCGTTCCCTTTGAATTCATGACAAATGACCAATGATCATCTATTGCATTTGTTGCAACTCGCGAGTCCCACTTTACCCGTTGGTGCCTATAGCTATTCAGAAGGATTAGAAATTCTGGTAGAAAAGGGGATAATTGATAACTCACAACGATTGAAAGCCTGGATTGACCAAGAATTGAGGTATGGAGCGATTCGTTTAGAAGCCGCTATGATGGTACGAGCGTATCAGAGTCTCCAGGCTGACGATTTAGAGGCGTTGCCGTATTGGAATGCTTGGGCGAGTGCGGCGAAGGAAACCTCAGAGTTGCGATCGCAAAGTTGGCAAATGGGCAATTCCCTGATCCGTTTACTCGTGGAGTTAGAACCGGAACTTCAGTCTGTGGCGGGGGTAGTGGGAACCCCCTGCAATTATGCGATCGCCTTTGGTATTGCAGCCGCGTACTGGCAAATTAACCTCATGGATGCTTTATTGGGCTATTTACACAGTTGGGCATCCAATCTAATTAATACAGGTGTCAAATTGATTCCCCTGGGTCAAACCGCCGGACAACAACTGCTGCTGGAGCTTGCCCCTCAGCTATCGGGTGCTAGCCAAGACATTTTAGCCCTAGAAGATGATGAACAGTTACACAGTTGCACTTGGGGATTAGCGCTCTCTAGCATGGCTCATGAAACTCAATATACGCGATTGTTTCGCAGTTGACCATAGTAGGGGCACGGCATTGCCCATTGGTATCAACTTAAGCGCTAAAAGCAATATTGGCAAGCATTTCACCCTCATCCCCTAACCCCTTCTCCCATCAAGGGAGAAGGGGTATAAAGAAGCTTCTGGCATAACATCTCGAACCCCTCTCCCCGGCGTGGGAGAGGGGCTGGGGGTGAGGGGTTGAGCTTAAGTTGACACGGGTGGGCATTGCCGTGCCCCTAAGACGTTATTCTGTGTCGTAGTGAGTTGTCTATCGGATAGTTATATGCTACCTTAAAAGTTTTTCAATTTTGAGGAAGCTATGACCCAACGAACCCAGATCAATCTTCGCATAGACAACGAATTACTCCAAGCGCTACGCGAAAAATGTGCCGCTGAAGGCTGCACGCAGACGGAGTTTATTACCAATGCGATCAAATCGTCATTAGGTATCCCGATTACCCAAGCCAATCTGATTGAGATCGATGAACGAATTGCCGCCCACATTCAACCCATTCGAGAAGAGTTAGATCAGTTGAGGGCAGCGTTGGGGGAATTCGCAGCCTGAGGGTGAACAATGGAACTCTCAGGCAACAGGTTCCAGCAGTATCTAACTTGGAGGCAATTCGCGATCGCATTCTCGGCAACTTGAATATTGGTAGAAATGCAGTCGCCTACAAAGCTGCCCAGAAAGTCCTCGATGAGTTTATTGGCGAATTGTACAGAAAATAAGTGATCACCCAAAGCGACAACGGCTATAGTTCCTTTGTTCATGGTTCATCAACCTTGAACAATCAACGATGAACCATTTAGCTTTCTTGGTGCTTTGCGAGTCTCTTGTCTCTTGCGTCTGGTAAAATCCCACGTTTTTTAGCGTGGGATACATTTTCTTTATCCCTGCTCAGATTATATCATTTAACTATACGCTTTGATATATTTTTAGCCAGAGTCTCATAATCAAAAATACTTAATATCTAGGGAGAAAGATTAATTCTGTCAAAGAAATTACGCAAAGATTTGATAAAAACCCTCCCTGCACCTAAGCCATTTAGCTTAGGTTGATTCCCCTATTTTCCTGGATGTTTTGGCGCTGAAATGCCTATGGTATAAGGTTAATAGTTTGTCTTCATGCTAAAGAACTACAGGCAGCAAACTTACGCCATTATGCTGAGGTAATTGGGGGCAAGATCAGCCGAAAATAGGAGAAGCTGATGATTTAAACAAGAAAAGCTGAACAAAGCTTTACAAAAAATTGATAATCCCTTTACCGAATGGCTAGTAAAATCCCTTACCATAAAGATAGAGTAAGTTTAAATCGGTTGTGAAATGGCAATCCTTGCTGGGCAAGCTTTTCAGTCTCATCTACTTTCACAAATGATTGAGACTGGTGATAGTGAGTGTAAGCAACTCTCTCTAAACGTCTACGTAGAATTACGTAGGGTATAACGTAACCAGAACTGTCCTATAGCAGTGCATCTCCACAACACCTAAGCAAAGGGCTGACTCACGTCTGTCGGCGACAGCAAAGACTTATTTAATCCGGGTGATTTACCAAATTCTCTAATACTAATGGCAGAAGCTTGATGCAAATGCCAACGGGAGCATGTCAGAGCAAGCCCAAAATATTCCAGCTAACGATGGCGTTGAGTTATGCTGTTCGCGGTCAAAACCTAAGCTTTGATCATGCAGAGTGTAACGGAGTTCAGCGAAGCATCTGGCGAGATTCTTCACTCCGCTATTGCTCCGTTCTCCAATGACAAAGTGCAGTCTGCTCCTATATCTTTCCCGACTCGGCTAGTTGCTTTCATAATCCCTAATCATTTTCATACTGTATTCCCAGAAGTTCAAGCTAAAATTATGACCAATCAATTCGAGCGAGCAATTGGATACTCCAAAAACTGGACTGAATTTATTAGCACTGGTGGATTTCCCTTCACCCCTTGTTCAATTGTCAATCCTGAGAATCTGGCGACCCAACTTTTCTCCTGCGCCAGTGAAAAATTTACAGGTTGCTTAGATATTAAACCCCCTCAACACCAACACTGGAGTTTATATTTTTGCCAAGGTTTAATCTGTGGTGGAAGTGGGGTACATCCACATCGGAGTTGGTTACGCCAGCTTTATCGCTACTGTCCCCAATTGGTTAAGGATACGACTGTCAATCATTCAAATCAGATCCCTAGTGACAATTACGATGGCTTAGCGGAATTAGTAAGGCGGGGAAAAATAGGTCAAGAGCAAATGACAGAAGTTGTCGAAAGCTATATTCTAGAAATTTTTTTTGATCTGATTCAACACCTTGAACAGATGTCTCATCCCTCAAACTGGCAACTCAGTTATAGTCAAATTCCTCAAGACCAGATGGATTCAGCTTTAGTAACCATAGAGGTTGATGAAATGTGGAGGCAAGCGGTAAAACTTTGGCGAAGTTGGCAAAGCGCAGATTTAACAGACATTTCTCCAAACTTAGCGCCCACGGTATTAAAACCGCAGGAATTACAACAACAGTTTTCCCAGATGCTCTATGGTAACCTCAGTGGTTTAGGAGGTATTAATCAGACATTTAAAGCGTTGCAAGAGGAAACCTCTCAATTCACATCTGATAACCTGATTGCTTCGATGGATGGCAATCAAACATTACGGGATTTAGCCGTTCATTTGAATCGAAATCTTTTACTCCTGACTCAGCCCATCGTACCCTATATTCGTCAAGGTTTAGTTGAACTGAGTCCGGTTGAGGACATGAGTCTCATGATTGCATCACCGATAAAGCTGGAACATTCATCCGCCGAAACCCCAGCAACTCCAATAGAGTCTAAACCGGCGAATCCCTTAGTTGCCTGTATCGAGGATAGCTCATTTGATCTGCTACTAATGAATCATATTCTCACTCAAGCAGGCTATCAATTTATCAATATTGAGGATCAGGAAAAAGCATTATCGATATTGATAGAACACAAACCCGACCTGATTTTCTTAGATTTAGTTATGCCCATTGCTAATGGGTATGAAATCTGCTCCCAAATTCGTCGGGTTTCCTTTTTCAAATCCACCCCAGTGATTATTGTGACGGGTAAGGATGGGATTATTGACCGGACACGGGCAAAAATTGTCGGTGCGTCAGATTTTATCACCAAACCCATTAATAAAGATAAAATGCTCCAAGCGTTACACACTTATCTCCCCAAGCCCCAGGTTAACCAGTTTCAGGATACATCAATGTTTGGAGATTGGTACGTTCAACCGCCGATGCAATACTCTCCAATGTAAATGCCAACTTATCTCAGGGCGCATCTACGGTAAGGAGGTAGACTCAATAAAAGCTAACGGTGGAGAGCGTCATTTGTCATAGGTATAGCACTACGCACACACGTTAGGACATAAGTTTATCCCAAAAGGCAACAGGCAATAGGCAACACCTCGGCTTACCTCGACTTCGCTCGGTAACACGCTCGGTGTGTCATAGGCAATAGGCAACAGGAAAAATGTCCTAACCTGCCTTGGTAAGGCTATACAGCAGTTTTTGGCTCGATGTAATACAGTTCAAAAAGAGTAGAAAAGGGCTTTTTTATGGCTGCTGTATTACACCGTGTTATATCAAGTGCTGTTGAATACTCACACTTGGGTGGAGACAAAGCAGATGGCAGAAATGTATTACTGGTACGGAATCATTTCAGCCGTTATATCTGTCCTAAGCTTTACGGCAAAAACTATTCACTAAAAAATAGGTGTATCCTTATCTATTTTTCATTTATTGTAGAAAAGTTATGCAATTTATATTAAACCTTTAATTACTGGATATTGACATAATCACCTTTTGATGAGCTACAATTAAATCGGCTATATCTGTAGTTTATTATGGAATATATTTTGCCAATAAAAAATAGATAAAATCATATTTTCCACAAAAAATTAAAGTTTTTTAAAGTTCAGCAACAAAAAAACAGTCATATTTATATCTAGATGACTGACTATACTAGCCGATTTAGCGAGACAAAGAAAATCAAAAATGCTTGCTCCTTTATCTGTTCGATCAACTCATTGGACTATAACAAAACATGATGTCGTTTTTACCACAGAAGAACTGCTAAAACGCATTCAAAATTGTGCGAGTCAACAATTTACAGGTCAGTTAGATTTCAACATAACCAATCCCCAACAACAGCAGTGGCAGCTATTCTTTAGTGTCGGCAGTTTAATTGGTTGCCACAGTAAGGTACATCCTGTGCGTCGTTGGTTTCGTCAGCTATCATTGCACTGTCCTTCGGTGGCTGTTAATGCTGTGACGCAAGAAGGAGAGCCGATTCAATATCAAGATTATGAGTCATTAGCCACACAAGCGAAACAAGGACAAATCCCCCTGGGACAAATGGCAGCACTTGTTCAAGGTCATACCAGCGAAGTCCTTTTTGATATTATCCAAGCAGGGGAACAACAAAACTATCATTCTGGAATGTATCTAAGCTACCGAATCATTCCTCAAGATTCCATCGATTTAGGGTGGGTTGTGGTAAGAGCGGAGCGCGTTTGGCAGCAAGTTTTTCAGGATTGGCAAGCTTGGCAAAAAGCGGGTTTAGCTGACATTTCACCGAATCTTGCCCCCAAAATTTTACAGGCAGATCAGTTGCGCCAGCAAACATCACCCTCTGCTTATCGCAATCTAACAGCGTTTGCGGACGGGAAACAAACGCTTCGGGATTTAGCGGTTAAGTTAAAACAAAGTCCTCTGCCCCTAACTCACTCGATTGCCCCTTATATTCAGAAAAATTTAATTGGATTAATTGAAGTTGAGGACTTGAAGCGTTCTATTTTACCTCGTAAAGTTGTTGAGGATAAATCTAATGAAAATGGCAAACTTACATCACGAAAGTCTTCTCGCCCGTCATCCTCCTCTAAATCAGCAAATGCGGTAATTGCTTACATTGATGATAGTCGGATTGACACTCAAATGATGGGTTATATTTTAGAGGAAGCGGGTTACAAGTTTGTCTCAATTCAGGATTCAGTGCAAGCCCTAGTTAAGCTTCTAGAAAACAAGCCGGATCTGATTTTCCTGGATTTGGTGATGCCTGTCGCTAATGGTTATGAAATTTGTTCTCAAATTCGCCGTGTTTCGATTTTTCAGGATATTCCCGTGATTATTCTGACCGGAAACGATGGCATTGTAGACCGGGTGCGTGCCAAGATGGTCGGGGCTTCTGGGTTTTTGCCAAAGCCGATTACTCAACAAAAAGTGCTGAGTACTTTGCAGAAGTATTTACCGATCAAATCTGTACCGATGAGTAATTAAATAGTGTTCAGTATTTATGACTGAACCAAAAACTGCAAAGGTTGTGTATCGCAAACATTGGATTAACTATGACAACTGTTCTTTTAGTGGAAGATAGTGTAACAGAAACCCAGGTGCTGACTCGTTATTTAAGACAAGCCGGATTTAACGTAGTGAGTGTAACAAGTGGAGAGGAAGCCCATATAAAACTTCAAGCTAAAAAACCTGATTTAGTGATTCTTGATGTTATTTTACCGGGTCAAAGTGGTTTTGAACTTTGCCGCGAGATTAAAACAAACATCGACACCAAGAAAATTCCTGTGGTGATGTGTTCAACAAAAGGCACGGATGCTGATAAGTTATGGGGTTCAATGCTGGGTGCTGATGCCTATATTTCTAAACCAGTCGATCAACAGGAATTAATGAAAATCATTAATAAATTTACACTGGTTTAGCTGTTCCCTGTGACACACCGAGCGTGTTACCGAGCGAAGTCGAGGTAAGCCGATGTGTTCCCTGTGACACACCGAGCGAAGCCGAGGTGTTCCCTGTTCCCTGTTCCCTAAAAAATGACAAATTCACTTGACTCAATCCTCTTAACCACGAGTCTTGATTCACTCAACCTTAAACCTTCACCCCCAGAAACACAGCGGCGGTTACTTCGCTTTCCTATGAGTCACCAAGATAGTGCCCTATTGCCCTTGGAACAAATTGGGGAAGTGCTACGGGTAAATGTAAGAGACATTCTGCCTGTTCCGCAAATGCCCGGTTGTGTTTTAGGGATCTGCAACTGGCGTGGCGATATGCTTTGGCTGGTTGATCTGAGCCAGTTGCTGGGCTATTTATCATTAGACCAACAAGAGCAATTGGCTGATGTTTTGGTGGTGTTAGTGGTGCAGGTAAATGAGCAATCGATCGGACTGGTTGTTTCCCAAGTTAATGACATCGAATACCACAATTTGCAACATTTGCAGCCTGCTGTTCCGGGTGTATTTCCACCTAAACTGTTGCCGTTTATTCTGGGTTCTCTTCCTGAAGATCAGGGCATCGTTTTGAATATTAATGCCATTAGCCATTATCCCCTTTGGCAAAGGCATCGTGAGTGAAAAATGAAGAAGATGAGGGAGATAGGGGAGATGAGGGCGGGTTTTGCACAAACGTTACCATCAATAGCGATAAAAAAGTTTCTAAACCCGCCCCTACAAACCATGTCCGACTAAGGAATAAAGGGTCAAAACTCTACTTTCTCTATCTTCCTCACTTTCCCCATTTTTTCCGATCGCAGATCGCGGACATATTAGGACTAGACACATCGAAATTATGCAAGAACTCGAACAATCGAAGCAAGTACTCAACCCTGATGCGGAGAACGATTCCGCTCATACAATCAGTAATGGCGATCGCGTGACAGATGAGTCTCAGCCTGAGATGGGTGTCAATATCGAAACCTATTTTCAGGAACAACGGAAGTGGCTGTTAGCGGTTGCTCAACGGATGCGTCGTGCGTCCACGATTGAAACCGTTGATACGCTGCTAGAAACCACTGTGGCTGAAGTGCGGGAGCATTTCCAGGTTGATCGGGTTCTGATTTATCAATTTAAGACGGAAACCGAGGGCGTGGTTCGTGCCGAATCCCTGGTTGCGGGGTATACTCCTTGTTTGGGTGAATCCTTACCCGCCTTAACCTTTGGCGCAAACAGTCAAATCGAGTATCAGCAGCAACAGGTGGTGACGCTGAGTCATCTGTATCAAGGTGTAACCAGTCCCTATCAACTGCAACTGCTGAAACGGTTTCAAGTTAAAGCCAGCTTGAGTTTACCGATTCTGTTTAGTAAACAAACCTGGGGGTTATTGATTGTTCAGCAATGTTCCGGAACCCGCACCTTCCAAGACTCCGAAATCAACTTGCTGTATCAGGTGACAACGGAACTGGCTCTCAACCTGCAACCGGGGGAACTGTTTAGTCAACTTCGCAGCCAAAATAAAAATACCAAAGTTGTCGGTCAAGTCGCGGCGAAAATTCTCAAGAACATCTTGCGATCGCTCAATATTTCCCAAGTCTTTAGTAATGCTACACGGGAAATCCGTCAGCAACTCAACTGCGATCGCGTGGCGGTGTATCGGTTTAATCCAGATTGGAGTGGGGAATTTATCGCCGAATCCGTTGCTCCTGGCTGGGTTCCCTTAGTTAGTCCGGATATCCAAACAGTTTGGGAGGATACATATCTCCAAGAAACCCGAGGTGGGCGTTATCGCTACGAAGAAACCAATGGTGTGAATGACATTTACGCCGCTGGGTTAACCGACTGTCACATCGATCTGTTGGAACAATTTGAGGCAAAAGCGTATGCGATCGCGCCGATTTTTGAGGGCGAACAACTCTGGGGATTACTCGCCGCCTTCCAAAACTCAGGTCCGCGTCAATGGGACGCTTCAGAACTGAATATACTGGCATTAGTCGGGCGTCAGTTTGGTGTCGCCCTCCAGCAAGCCGAATATTTGAACAGTTTACAAGCGCGAACTGGACAATTAGCAAAAGCAGCGGAACGGGAACGCACCATCGCCCGGGTGATTGACAAAATTCGTCAAACTACAGACTTAGAGACGATTTTCCAAACCACCACCAAAGAAGTGCGTAAACTGCTCAATATTGAGCGCGTCACCATTTATAAATTCCGCGACGATTACTTCGGTGATTTTGTCAGTGAATCCCAAAGCGGAGGATTTCCTCCAGTCGTGGGGAGTGGTTGGGAAGATCCCTATCTCAATGAATATCGAGGCGGACGGTTTCTCGATAATGAAGCCTTGGTGGTCGATGATATTTATACCGCCAATCTCACCGATTGTCACGTCGAGGCTTTAGAATACTATGAAGTCAAATCCTGCGCCGTTGTCTCGATTTTCCAAGGGCAGAAACTATGGGGATTACTCAGTGCCTTTCAAAACACAGGAACACGCCATTGGGAAGAGGGCGAAGTCCAATTACTCAAACAAATTGCTAGTCAGTTAGGTTTAGCGATACAACAAGCCGAATATGTGGAGCAGATTCAGCTTCAATCCGAGCAACAGGCGAAAGAAACCCAGCGAGAGCGGGCGTTAGCCAAAGTCGTGGATAAAATCCGTCAACCCTTTGAGATTAACAAGGTGTTTGAAACCACCACTCAGGAAGTGCGGCGACTCTTGAATGCGGAACGGGTGACGATTTATAAGTTCCGGGAGGACTATTTCGGCGACTTTATCTGTGAATCCGAGTCGGGCGGATTTCCTAAATTAGTCGGGAGTGGCTGGGAAGATCCCTATCTCAACGAACACCACGGGGGATGCTTCCGGGACAATGAACCGTTTGTGGTAGACGATGTTCACGATGGTACGCTGACGGATTGTCATGTTGAGGCGTTAGACTACTATGGCGTCAAATCCTGCGCGGTGGTGTCTATCTTCCAAGAAGACAAGCTGTGGGGATTACTCAGTGCCTTTCAAAACACGGGGACACGCCACTGGGAAGAGAGTGAAGTGCGCTTGCTCAAACAAGTGGCGTCTCAACTGGGTGTGGCGCTGCAACAGGCAGATTATTTGCAGCAATTACAAACCCAATCCCAGCAACTGCTGAAAACCGCCGACTTGGAACGAGTCACGGCTCAAATTATCAGCAAAATTAGTCAATCTCAAGACTTGGATCAGATTTTCCAGACGGCTTGTGGGGAACTACAAACCTTTTTGGGGGCTGATCGCGTGGGGATTTATCGCTTTGATCCCGAATCGGGGTTTGATCAGGGAGAAATGGTGTCTGAACGGGTCGTCGCTGGTTTCCCCTCTTCGATGTCGATCAAAGTTGATGACCATTGCTTTGGCGAAAAACATGCGGAAAATTATCGCAAGGGACGGGTTTGGGCAGTTGCCGATATCCATCACGCCAATTTAGCGCCCTGTTATATTGATACCCTCTCCAAATTCCAAGTGCGCGGGAATTTGGTCGCCCCTGTTATGCAGGGGATCGAATTGTGGGGATTACTCTGTATTCACCAGTGCAGTGGTCCACGCAAGTGGAGAAACCAAGAAGTGGAATTTGTCAAGCAGGTCGCCTATCAATTGTCCATCGCCCTGAAACAATCCCAATACCTGCACCAGTTACAAGACCAATCCACGCAACTCGCGACGATTGCCCAAACTCAGGAAACGGTATCCAGTGTTCTGACTAAGTTGAGCTATGGCGAGGATATTGCCACCATCTACAATACATCCACTCGTGAACTGCGGAAACTACTCAAGTGCGATCGCACGGCGGTGTACCAGTTTGAGCCGGATTGGAGTGGCGTGTTTGTGGCGGAGTCAGTGGCGACGGGATGGACGCCGTTAGTGGGTCCGGATATCCGCACTGTTTGGGAAGATACCTATTTACAAGAAACTCAAGGGGGTCGTTATCGCGATCGGGAAAGCTTTGCTGTGGATGATATCCATACTATCGGTCACTCCGATTGTCACGTTGAAATTTTAGAACAGTTTGAGGTCAAAGCTTACGCTCTCGCCCCGATTTTCGTCGCTGATGAGTTATGGGGTATCCTCTGTGCGTATCAAAATAGTGGATCTCGCCATTGGACAAGTACCGAAATCACTGCATTAACCCAACTCGGTCAAGGGGTAGGAACGGCATTACAACGCCTCTACTACCTGGAACAGGTGCAACAGCAGTCGGATCAATTCGCCCAGTTAGCGAAACGGGAAAGTAACTTTATCAACCTGCTGTATAAAACCGGACAACGGATTGCTGAACGCTTACAGAAAGGAACGTTGAACCCAGAGGTTCTGTTGCAGGCGACAAGTCAGGAACTGCGACTGCTGCTGAATGTGGATCGGGTGGCGGTGTATCGCTTTAATTCCGATTGGAGTGGGGAATTTGTGCTTGAAGATGTGGGGGGTTCCTACGTCAAGGTTGTCGGTACCCAACTGGCAAAGGTGAGTGATCCGGTGTTGCAACAAAGTGAGGGTAGTGTTTATCGCCAAAATCAGACTACGGCGGTGAACGACATTAGCCAAGCCACGGAGTTGACGTTTAACCGGGAGATTTTGCAGCAGTGGGGGACTAAAGCGTACATCATCACCCCCCTATTCCAAGGGGAACAACTGTGGGGATTGCTGGGGGTGTATCAAAACAGTGAACCCCGCACCTGGGAAGAGGGCGAGGTTAAACTCTTGGCGCAGATGGCAACTCAGTTAGGGATTGCTCTCCAGCAAGCGCAATCTTTGGAACAAGTTCAGGAACAGTCCCAGCAATTGATGGCGGCGGCGCAACGGGAGAAAGCGGCGAAGGAAGAATTACAACAGGGGGTAATTCAACTGCTAATGGCAGTACGTCCGGCGTTACAAGGGGATCTGACGGTGCGAGCGCCGATTACCGAAGATGAAGTGGGAACGGTGGCGGATGCCTATAATAATACCCTGCAAAGTTTGCGGGGGATTGTGAAACAGGTACAGGATTCCTCGCGCCAAGTGGCACAAACCTCTCAAGCCAGTGAAACCGCGATCGCGGGATTGGCGCAGCAAGCCCAACGCCAGTTCCAGGCGCTGGAAAACACCTTGGGACAGATTCAGACGATGGTGAATTCCACTGAAGCAGTGGGGGCTAGCGCTCAACAGGTGGAAGAAGCGGTGCAACAGGCGAACAAAACGGTTCAAGCTGGGGATGAGGCGATGAACCGCACGGTGGATGGGATTATGGATATCCGGGAAACTGTGGCGGAAACCAGTAAGCGGCTGAAGCGTTTGAGTGAATCGACGCAGAAGGTGTCGCGAGTGGTGAATTTGATTAGTAACTTTACGACTCAAACCCAGTTGTTGGCGTTAAATGCGTCAATTGAAGCTACCCGCGCGGGTGAGTATGGACGAGGGTTCGTCGTGGTTGCGGATGAAGTCCGTTCTCTGGCGCGTCAATCGGCGGAAGCGACGACGGAGATTGCCCAATTGGTGCAGGAAATCCAGATGGGTACGGCTGAGGTGTCATCGGTTATGGAAACGGGGATTCAGCAGGTTGCATCGGGTACAAACCAAGTGAATGAAGCGCGGGAGTATTTGTATGCGATCGTGGAAGCTACGAGTCAGATTAGTCAGGTGGTAGCGGGAATTACTCAAGCGACTCAAGTTCAGAGTCAGGAGTTACAGTCGGTTACCCGAACCATGACTCAGGTGGCGACGATTGCTAATCAAACGGCGGAAAATTCGATGGAGATGTCTTCATCGTTCCAAGGTTTGTTGACGATGGCGCAAAATCTGCAAATGAGTGCGGATCAGTTCAAGGTTGAATAGTCCTTGGTCAGTTATCAGTTATCAGTTGTCATTGATGCTGTAGGGGCGGGTTTGACGATTATCGTTTTTTCTCTCACTCAGATGTGAGTAAACCCGCCTCTAAACCCAACCATTTAGCCCATTTCTTTTTGTCACAGATAGGGTCAAAAATAGGAGTTTGTCTCTGGGGGACCAGCCCCCCAGACCCCCCGATGGGGGACGAGCGCCTCCCCCATACCCCCCGCGCAACGCTTCGCTTGACTATATCTGATCGGGTGGTCTTCATTTGTAAATAATGTAAATAAGGATGTCAATAAGGTTTCATCTTTGGAGATACTAATGTCGCTCAAAACCTGATTTTAAAAGGTTTTAGATGCCTTGTCATTCCTTCAGTCCACCCCTACAAACCAGAATTATTGAGCCTAGCGTTGGGTCAAAATTCAACACTTAGTCAGGGCGGGTTTTGTACCAAGGTTATCAGCAATA
This sequence comes from Coleofasciculus chthonoplastes PCC 7420, assembly GCF_000155555.1. Classification (GTDB taxonomy): domain Bacteria; phylum Cyanobacteriota; class Cyanobacteriia; order Cyanobacteriales; family Coleofasciculaceae; genus Coleofasciculus; species Coleofasciculus chthonoplastes_A. The sequence continues at coordinate 106,190 of NZ_DS989864.1, read as the reverse complement.
GCCAACAGAAAGTCCCTAAACCCGCCCCTACAAACCAGAATTATTGAGCCTAGCGTTGGGTCAAAATTCAACACTTAGTCAGGGCGGGTTTTGTACCAAGGTTATCAGCAATAGCCAACAGAAAGTCCCTAAACCCGCCCCTACATATCCCCTACACATTCAAGAGTTTCCCTATGAATGATCCAAATATTCGTGAACAAAGCTACCACTATTTTCTGGAAGAAGCGCCAGAACTTATGGGTATTATCGAACAAGAATTACTCGATCTACGGACTAATTTTAGTGTCAACAAAGTCCACCATTTAATGCGAACCACTCACACCCTAAAAGGGGCGGCGGCGAGTGTGGAGTTGGACACGATTAAAACGGTGGCTCACTCGTTGGAGGATATCTTTAAAACTCTGTTTAATCCCGATGTCGTGATTGATGCGGAGGTGGAGGCGTTACTGTTTGAAGGCTATGAATGTTTGCGGCTACCCCTGACGGCGGAAGTGATGGGGGGAAAGATTAATGAGGCGGAAGTTCTCGATCGCACGGCGGCGGTGTTTGCGAAGTTGCAGGAAAAGCTGGGTGATTGTTTTGACCAACAAGCGAATATTCCGAGTTCGTTGGAGTTGGGATTTGATGTCACTCAATCCATTTTTGAGGTGGGGGTGAGTCAGCGGTTGGATCAAATTACTGAGGCTTTGGCGAGTAATGATCCGTCAGTGATGGCGGATACCTTGCGATCGCAGGCGGAGGTGTTGCTGGGTGTGGCGGAATCGATGAATTTACCGGGATTTGCGGCAATTGCCAGTAGTGCGATCGCGGCGTTGGAGAATTATCCGGATCAGGCGGAAATGATTACTCAGATCGCCCTAGCTGACTTCCAGGCGGGACAAAAGGCGGTGCTGGATGGCGATCGCACTCAAGGGGGTCAACCCTCTCAATCCCTGCAAGAATTGGCGGGTGTGGTGGATGGTGATCTAGAGGATGCTGCGCCAGTCGCCGCGCCAGAGAATGTCTGGGAAGCGGATCTGAGTGATTCAGAGGTTAGTGAAGAGTTGGCGGCGTCTGATACATACGCGGCGGATTCAGTTTACCCCGATGAAGAGTTTTCGCAACGTCCGATCACTGATTCGGCAGATTTTCAACTGGATGCGACGGATTTGACGCCTTTACTGGATATCGATATCAATGAGTATGAGGATTATAGTGTATCCGAACCGGAGACAGAAGGGGTTGAGGAACCCGATTCGGCTGACTTATTGGATAGTGTTTGGGGAAATATCTCGGTTTCCGAATCAACAATTGAGGAGGATGTTCCGGTAGAATCTGAATCGGAATCCGAAGAAGTGTTTCCCGTCTTCAAAACTCCAGCCCATAATTTTCAGGACTCAATCCCAGAATCTGTACCGACTCCTCCAGTAGAGGCGGAAGAACCGTTAACGGATTATGTTTTACCTTCGCCACGGGTACAACAAGAATCGGTTCCGGAAACGCAGCCGCAAACGGTGCGGGTGAATATTGATCATTTAGAACATTTGAATTATTCCGTTGGGGAACTCTTAACCTACCAAAATCGCCAATCCCTCCAGGATGAGCAATTGCAATCAGCGGTTCGTTTGGTATTAACTCGGCTGCAACAGCATCAACAACTTTTGGATGAATTACAAGATTGGCATGACCGTCAATTGCATCGATCGCAACAAAAACGGATGAGTCTCAGGGGAAGAAAACGCCGAGAAGCGATTCAAGAAAAGCCGTCATTGGCTTGGCAAAATCCCCAGACGACAATCCCCAATTACTTTGACCCGTTAGAACTGGATAGTTATAACGAACCGCAGCTTTTAATCCAGTCGCTGATGGATGATACTGCCCAACTGACGGAAGCAACGGAGTCGATTGAAGTTTTTGCCAGTCAATTTAATCAAACCTTTGACAAACAACGGCGACTGTTAACCAGTATCCGGGATACCTTGATGGAGGCGCGACTGTTACCGTTAGGCACTTTATTTAGACGGTTTCCGCGAGTGTTACAACAGTTAGAAGTCACCCACAATAAATCTGTGGAACTCTACATGGATGGGACAGAGGTATTAGTGGATAAAGTGGTGGTGCAGAAACTTTATGACCCCTTACTGCACCTGATCCGAAATGCCTTTGATCATGGGATTGAATCGCCAGAGGTTCGCCAAGAATCTGGCAAAACCCGTCAGGGTACTATTGCCATTGATGCCTATCACCAGAATCGATATTTGGTGATTGAAGTTCGGGATGATGGGCAAGGGTTAAACTTTGAGAAGATTCGCCAACGGGCGGTAGAACAGCGCTTAATTGATGCTGAAAAAGCCAGACGATTGTCACCTGCTGAACTGGCGGAGTTTCTGTTTGAACCCGGTTTTTCCACCGCTTCCGGGTTAAGTGATTTATCCGGGCGGGGAATTGGGATGGATGTGGTGCGTTCTCAGGTGGAATCCCTGCAAGGATCAGTGACGGTATATTCTCAACCGTATTATGGAACAACCTTTCGGCTGCAAATCCCCCTAAATTTGACGATCGCCAAGCTACTGTTGATGGAGGCGGGAGGTCAAACTTATGCTTTACTCTCAGATGCGATCGAACAAATCATTATCCCGCCACCGGAACGACTGCGCTGCTGGGATGAGGGGAAAGTGCTGCGATGGGGTACTGGCAAGGATGAGCAACTGATCCCGATTTTTTCGTTGGCAGAGGTGTTAGATTACCATATTCCTCAACCGAAAACCTTAGTGTTATCCTCTCAACGCCCGTTAGTTGAGCAAACTGCGAAAATGTCGGTGATTTTGATCCGGTGTCAGAATCGGCTATTAGGCTTGGAAGTTAACCAGCTTGTCGGGGAACAGGAATTAGTGATTCGTCCCCTGGGATCGATGATTGCACCTCCAGATTACGTGTATGGCGGCTGTATTCTGGCAGATGGTGGGTTAGCCCTGGTGCTAGATGGGACCACATTAATGCAGTCGATTGCGGATCAGCAGACGGCAAAATCCCCGCCAGAGTTTACCGCTGATTTTCAATCCTCAATGGTGGCTTTAACGGGTTCCACCTCTGTTGCATCCGATCGCAACCAGCGACAATTATCTCCCTCCCGCCCAGCGGCGTTACCTGCTGCACCTGAACCGCCACCCCCTACGCCAACCCCCAGGCGATCGCCCCAACTGGTGCTTATTGTCGATGATTCGATTACCGTGCGCCAAAGCTTAACCTTTACCTTACAAAAGGCGGGCTATCAGATTCTCCAGGCAAAGGATGGGTATGAAGCCATTGAACAACTGCAAAATCATGGAGAGATTCAAGTAGTGATATGCGACATTGAAATGCCGCGCATGAACGGATTTGAGTTTCTAAAATACCGCCAACAGGAGCCAGAACTAGCCAAGATTCCTGTTTTAATTTTGACCTCTCGCAGTAGCGAAAAGCATCGTTTAATTGCCACTGAGTTAGGGGCGAATGATTATATCACCAAGCCCTTTCTTGAACCTCAGTTGTTAGAGACCGTGCAGCAATTTATCAATGCTTAGATGGTTATAACGTTCTGATAAATTTCCACCTGGAGAGGGATAAACGTGCTGCTGTATTTTGCATTCTGTCCTTTATCAACCAATAAACTATGACCAGTGACACCCAAAAATATATCGTCTTTAAGATTAGCGACTGTCTAATTTCACTGCCCATGGATAACGTGTTAAAAGTGCTAAACACACCATCCAATGAGAGTGGTTGGAATGCCATGGGATTACTGCAAATTGGAGATTATACGATTCGGATTGTTGATTTACATCAACAGTTAAATCCTGACTATGACACTGATTCAACCAACTTGCAATCCTTTTTAGTCATTACCAACCCCATAGAAGGCGATCTCTTTGGCATTATCGTTGATGAACCGCCCAATTTAATTGAATTAAATCCTGACCTAATTCGTAAGTTACCTAAATATAACCGTCGCTTACCGATGGTGAGTCATGCGGCGGTTCTCCAGGAGAATGAGAAGAAAACGACAATTTTTATGTTAGATTTATTTGAATTATTTAATCCAGTTGCATAAACTTGGTCATTTGTCCTTTGTAAGCGTTTGAAGAACCGTATAACCGTAGGGTGCGTTAGGCGTAATCAATTATATTGATCATCCTGTTAATGGAAATGTCGCCGTAACGCACCATTATTTTGATCAAGGCAACAATTAAAAGCGTAGGGTGCGTTAGGCGTAATAATTCATATTTATTATCCTTTGAATGGAAATGTCGCCGTAACGCACCATTATTCTGGTCTATCTACCCCGTGTTTTCCCAGTGATAACATTTGAATAAAAAGTCTTGATTCAGGAACATAGCTAAAAATTCTGTCTACACTGTCTGGTGTTATGTAGTTTAGTGCCTTCTCTTCAAAATCTTGATCTCGAAGCCGTCGCAAATCATCAGTTCCATAGAGGAGTTGCTTCAACTCTTTAGGTTTCTTACCATAGTACTGAATAGGAGGTTGTTTGGCAGCCGCCACAAAAACTTCAGAAGAAGGAAAGCAGACTAGAGATAGTAGGACTGGTAAATATTGACAAGGATAGCCTTCTCGCGATTTAAGAGCGTAGAACTTATCTATTGCTCCCATAAAGATTTTAGATATACTAAAACTCCAATCTTTAAAATAGTCCTCAGGACTGGATAAAGATTTCTCTGCATCAGTTGTAATTAACAAAATGTCTCGATTATAAAGTTCGCCAATACCCACTTCAGTTTCAAAATCAGAAAAGGCAGCGACTAAAGTATTTGTGATATTGTTTTGAAGTTCAGATGCAGGTTCACTAGGTAGATAATAATTCTGTGACCGAGTTGCTGACTTCCAGTAACGATCGACATAATCTCGTACTGTTTGTCTACTTAATTTGCAAATATTAAAACTCGTCGTATTGAATGTTCCGTTAAGTAGAACACATTGAATAAACTTCTCGAAAATAGCCCGATCAGTTTCTCCATCCCCCACAATGCCTATATTTCTCATCAGTGTCGCCTTTACCCAATTGTTCCCGAATACCAAAGTTCTGCCAGTTGGTATTTAGGAAGTTCCACGACGCGCTTGCCATCTTCACGTTCTATAATTTCTCCTTCAACAGTACCTATTCCGACTAAGGTATCAAGAGATGTGTTGAGATTGCTGACGTCACTCCTCCGGCTACGTTTATCTAAACGAACCGTGTAAACATGATCAAGATGATCATGAAATTCTCTTAGAACAGAAGGGCTATTGGATGTAATGATGAACTGGGAAGAATACCCTTCAGAACTTGGGGATGTCATTTGCCATATCCATCTCATTAGTTCTTGAATGTTGCCAGGATTAATGCCATTTTCAATTTCCTCTAGAAGAATTAACGTTGGAGGGCGTCGCAGAGAAGCTAAGAGACTAATTGCCGCCGCTTTCATAAAGCCATCTGACAAAACCTCTGGTGGAAATTCCTCTACAATTCCTTGACGCCCTAAATCAAATTCCCAAACTAGGCGAGAGCGTTGATCATCATACCTGACTCCCTGAAAACTTGGTTCAAACCGTCGCATTAAAGCCGTAAATCTTGTAAATGTACGCTCATCATTTTCTTTTAGATATTTAATGATAGTCTGAAGATTACGACCCGTGTCTCCTAATTTGGACGGGATTCTTATTTTAGGCTGAGTTTGACGGTCTTCAGGTTCTAAGCCACTTTCTGTATAATTTCCATCTTCATTTTGACCAACAGTGAACAAATCTTTGAGAAAAGCTGGCTGAAAATGATAGCTAAATGTGTTGGCAAAATCATCGAATAAGTTTCTGCATAATTCTTGTTCTGTATTTGTCAATAATTGATCGTCTTCGATTTTTTTTCTTAGTTGAATTGCACCTGAAAGCTTGCTGTATCCACTTTTAATACTCTTAGGTTCAGATGAATTGAAGAGCTGAAACTCTATTTTTTCTTTACAAGCTGCTTGTTCTTTTAGGCTTTCCTCTTTAAACAATTTCATGGAGTATTTAGCTTTCCCCTGGTTATTTGACCATGTAATAGAAAATTCTATGGATTCATCATCTTGAGCCAGCCTATATCTATGAGGATAGAGATCTCTTGCCGCTATGACTGTTTGATGGCGAATGTGATGATTAGGACGACCACGCCTAACCAGACCGCAGAAATGTTGTATCCCAGCTAGCAAATTCGTTTTACCCGAATTATTGTTGCCAATCAGGAGTGTTATTGGGTATAAATCTACAGTGGTTAACTTATGGGTTCTAAAGTTTTTAAGCGTTACTTGATGAAACATATTGATCTCTAGTACATAGGACTCTAAAAAAGAATTACACTTTAATCGTTAGGAAGTGCCAAACCTATCGAGTACAAGGCTAACGATAGAGGAGATATTACCCACTCTATCATTTTATATCATATCCGGTTAAACACCCCTAATAACGCAGGAATTGCCCTGTGTGAACCAATTTTACCTAAGGCATAGGCGGCATGATAGGAACAGAACCGTAGAACCGTAGGGTGCGTTAGGCGTAATCAATCATATTGCTCATCCTGTTAATGGAAATGTCGCCGTAACGCACCATTATTTTGATAAAGGCAATGCCCACTTAATCGAAGGGCACGATAATATCGTGACCCTACCGAATCAATTCGCTCTCAACAATGGTGGACTAGGCACTCGAATTAGTCAGAACCGTAGGGTGCGTTAGGCGTAATCAATTATATTGATCATCCTGTTAATGGAAATGTCGCCGTAACGCACCATTATTTTGATCAAGGCAATGCCTACTTAATCGAAGGGCACGATAATATCCACCCGTGTCAACTTAAGCTGAACCCCTCACCCCCAGCCCCTCTCCCACACCGGGGAGAGGGGAGCAAGAGGGAAGCAAGAGAATCCGGTTTTCCTTCTCCCGTGCAACAAAAGCGAAGCATATTCTGGTCTCCCCCGTGCAAAAAAAGCGAAGCATCCGCAAGCGTGAAGGCACGACTATGCCAGAAGAATCCTCACCGTTGCTCCTCAAAACTGGGTCATTTGAGTCTTTTACTCCACGTTTCGTGTTCTGAACTCCACGTTTTGTGTTCTGAACTCCACGTTTTGTGTTCTGAACTCCACGTTTTGTGTTCTGAACTCCACGTTTTGTGTTCTGAACTCCACGTTTTGTGTTCTAAACTCCACGTTCCGTGTTCCGAACTTCACGTTCCGTGTTCTGAACTCCACGTTCCGTGTTCCGAACTTCACGTTCCGTGTTCTGAACTCCACGTTCCGTGTTCTGAACTCCACGTTCCGTGTTCTGAACTCCACGTTCCGTGTTCTGAACTCCAAATGCCGTGTTTTTGAGTCAGGACTTACGCACCTACACCCTATACATGGATTAAGGTGCGTTACGCTTCGCTAACGCACCCTACATCTAGAGCTTTGGCGTAATATCATGTCCGGTTGAATACCCATAATTACGGTGATGGGGAGAGGGGGAGATGCGGTGAGGGTGAGTAGAGGCTTGGGTTTTGGAGTCTGTACATTTTTATAGCAACCGCCATAGCGGTTAGGACACATCATTTATGTTCCAGACGCGCCATGGCGCGTCTCTACTATGGGTGAAAAGGAAACAGGGGAATGTCCTAACATATCCCTGTCACCCCGTCACTCTCTAGATGGGGCTTCCTGCCAAATTTCGTAGTTATAGAACTTGCAGTTCTCTTGGATAGCGAGGATGACGCTGAGGGCATCTTGACCAGAATTAGTTGGGATTAAGGTGAGGAGATAGGGGAGGTATTGAGTGATGGCTTCGGTGTCTTTCTTGGCGATTTCACCTAAGGCATCGGTGGCACTCCTATGCACCCAATACTCAGAATCTTCCACCAGTTTTAGCAAGGCAGGAATCGCCGCCTGTGAACCGATTTTACCTAAGGCTTCTGCGGCACTCCTACGCACAGAAGAATCCAAATCTTCCAGCCGTTTTAGCAAACTAGGAATCGCTGTTTCTGAACCAATTTTACCTAACGCATAGGCGGCACTACTACGCACATGATAATCCGAATATTCTACCAGTTTTAGCAATGCAGAAATTGTCCTCTCTGAACCAATTTTACCTAACGCATAGGCGGCACTACTACGCACACCAGAATCCGAATCTTTTATCAGTTTAAATAACGCAAAAATTACCTTCTCTGAACCAATTTTACCTAAGGCTTTAGCTGCACTTCTACGCACATCAGAATCCGAATCTTCCACCAGTTTTAGCAAACCAGGAATTGCCATCTGTGAACTGATATTACCTAAGGCTTTAGCTGCACTTCTACGCACATCAGAATCCGAATCTTCCACCAGTTTTAGCAATGCACAAATTGCCCTCTTTGAACCTATTTTACCTAAGGCATCGGCGGCTCTCCTACGCACAGAATAGTTAGAATCTTCTACCAGTTTGAGCAAGGCAGTAATCGCTGTCTGTGAACTGATATTACCTAAGGCTTTAGCGGCGCTCCAACGCACAGAATAGTTAGAATCTTCCACCAGTTTGAGTAAGACAGTAATTGCTGTCTGTGAACTGATATTACCTAAGGATTCAGCCGCACTACTACGCACAGAGCAATCCGAATCTTCTACCAGTTTGAGTAAGACAATAGTCGCCCTCTCAGAACCGATTTTAACTAAGGAATTTGTGGCACTACTACGCACAAAAGAGTCAGGATGTTTTACTAGTTTGAGTAAGGTGGGAATTACCCTCTCTGAATCGATTTTAACTAACGCATAGGCGGCACTCTTAAGCACATTACAATCCGAATCTTTTACCAGTTTTAGCAATGCAGAAATTGCCCTCTCGGAACCAATTTTACCCAAGGAAATTGTAGCCATCCAACGCACATAATAGTCAGAGTCTTTTGCTAGTTCAAGAAAGGCAGAAATAGCTGTCTGTGAACTGATATTACTCAAGGCTTCAGCGGCTCTATAACGTACAGAAGAGTCAGAATGTTTTACCAGTTTGAGTAAAACAGTAATCGCTCTCTCAGAACCAATTTTTCCTAAGGCATCGGTGGCACTACTACGCACAGAGCAATCCGAATCTTCCACCAGTTTGAGTAAGACAGTAATCGCCCTCTCGGAACCGATATAACCTAACGCATTGGCGGCATTGCAACGTACACCATAATCCGAATCTTCCACCAGTTTAAGCAAGGCAGAAATTGCCCTCTCGGAACCGATATAACCTAACGCATCGGCGGCTCTCCTCCGCACATAAGTATGAGAATCTTCCACCAGTTTGAGCAAGGCAGGAATCGCCCTCTCGGAACCGATATAACCTAACGCATTGGCGGCACTACAACGCACATGATAATCCGAATCTTCCACCAGTTTAAGCAAACCGGGAATGGCACTATCCGATCGCGTCTCCCGCAAATGCTGAACTTTTAACCAAGCGGGTACATCCAACGCCTCCACATACCCAACCGTCTGTTCCTGAAACTCTAACTTTACTTCCCCTGCTAACCGCGCTCCTAACTGCCAATCCACTGCCAATGCCAGTTGTACCAACTGCACCGCCCGCCTATCCTCCAGCAGTGCCAACATCAACGCGATTGGTTCTGTCCATTTTAGGTAGTTGAGATACTCCCGTTTCAGCACACCATCACTCAACGTTGGCAACCGTGCCAACAATGCCTCGGCTGCGTAATATTCCTGAATCAGTTGATGGCGAAACTCTAACTCCTGATTACCTGTTCCCGCCTGAATTAGATGATACTTCTGTAAATCCCGCAGACATTTGCGGGCAAAATCCTCTCCATACGCCACCTTGCCATGGAGAAATTGCGCGATCGCCTGTACTGCTTCTTCCCGTGGAATCCCTACCCGTAGTTCCGTTGGCGTCTCTCCCTGCATCATTACCCACGCCAACTGTTGCAGCACCGATTTCCACCAGTCGCGATCGCTCTCAATCACCACATCCTGTTTCAGGTTGCGCTCATACCCCTGAGTAAATAACTGAAACACCAACCCCAAATTCTCTGGAATTTCGTTTGTCTGCTGAAACAAGCTACATAGCATCCACAGCAGCAACGGCGTTTTCCCAAACTCTCGTAAGCGATCACCCAGTTGGTGCAGCATTTCCTTCGCTTGTTCTGGCAAGTATGCCCGGATAAAGTCCTGCATTTGCGCTTCCGTAAGCGGCTGCATTTCCAGCTTTTTCTCAATCCCCAGATCTCCCCCCAGGCTCAAATCCCGTGTGGTGAAAATCATCGGTACTGTGGGATGATTGCGGCGAAAATCAGAAAGCTGCGATCGCGCTTCCTCTGACGGTAACTCATTCACCCCATCAAAGAGGATTAGCGATCGTGACAAAACGGTTTCCAGTTGTGCCTCCCTTAAGGGGAGTTCATTTCGAGTAAAGGCATTGAGAATTAATTGGGTAATTGAACCTTGCCAGTAACGCAGTTCCACCAATACCGGAATTAGGGTTGACTCCCCTCTCCCAGAATTGATACTGCTGGTCACTAACTGAGGGGTTTGACCCCTCCCCAAACCCCTCCCCGCCACGGGGAGGGGCTTAGAGGCTCCCCCTTCCCTCGCAGGGAAGGGGGCTGGGGGGTTAGGTTTTTCCAATTCGCCAGCAGTATCAGAATTGCCAGAGGGACTGGAGTTCAGGACAGTTGTCGCCTCTTCCAACAGTAACCGTGCCAACGCCGTAGACTTTCCTGATCCGGGGCGCCCGACTAACAAAACCTGCTCCTGGGCATACTTCCGCAGCCCTTCCAGCACTGAAAATCGCTCAACCTTCTCTTTCTGTCGCTGTTCTCGCTCTTTCTCTTCCTGTCGCTGTTCTGGCTCCTCCTTTTTCACCATCTGCACCATCAACCCGAAGTCAAAAATCGGTGTCACATCTTCAGACTGCCGTTGTTTGCTTTCAGCATCAGTTAAGGTGTAAAGCTGCCACCACTTCTCATATTTGGTAGTAACTGCCGTTAAATAGGGCTGAAAATCAATGTCAGACGGCTTGAGAACCAAATCCCGCCAGCGCCGATCGCGTTGATGAAACTGCTGCTGTAACTCTTGCAATTGGGGGAACTGCTGCAAAATCGCGGTAGTGGGTACAGCACCACCCCCCAAATCAAACGAGCGATCGCGGGTAAACTTAACCATCCCACAAACCTTACCCGTTCGCTGATTCAGCAACGGTGCGCCACTCATCCCTGGACGCACTTGTCCCAATTTAAACTTAATTAATCCTGGCTCATCCCCGGTTACACCTTCACAGTTAAACGTCACCGGACAACCATTGTCAAACTCTTGATCCGGATAACCAAATAGATAGAGCAGATCGCGGGATTGAATCGCCCCATCCAAATACACACAAGGCGGATAATCATCAGTCGGAAGCCTCACCCGCAACAGCGCTAAATCATACGGATCAGGGCGCAATTCCTCCACTACCGCCTGTGACCAATTCTCCTGGGTTTGCCAGCGTACCTGAACCGGTTCCCCTTCTGCCTTTTTCACCACATGAGCGCAGGTGAGAATCCATTCTGGAGCCACAAAAAAGCCTGTTCCCCAACCCATGCGACCCGGAAGGGAGAGCTTCACCGTGCATTGTTGCAACAGATTCTCGACGCGACTCATGGTTTACGGTTTCGGCTGGGCTTCCCATTCCAACGTGATTTCCAGATTGGCTTTCCCCGATCCTTTGACAATCACCGCCGTCAATTGTCCCGCCTCGATCGCCATTTCCATCCCAAATTTTACCGTAGCCTTCTTGGGTCTGGCTTTTTTCAGGGGGGCGGCGACCATCTGTACTACCCCCTCGATCGCATCAGCAACAGGCTGAAACTGCTTGGCGTCAAAGCTGACATCCTCTCGCCCTGTCGTTGTTACCTCAAATTTCGCGATCGCCCCATTGGGAAGTTCAACGGGAACGGTATCACGGCGGGATTCGGCAAAGCTCATTTGATTCTCCTCAAACTAAGGTATAGGTCGAGACGGTGGCACTTGCAGCTCAGATGAAGCCGTCAGCGTTTGGTATAAGCGCTCAGATAAGATGCGGTTGGCTTCCTCGGTCAAATGAATGGCATCCCAAAACGCCCGATCAGAAAAATCGTTATAAACATCGTAGAAGTTCAGCGTTTTTACATTTTCGGGATACCAGCTTTGAAGCTGATCCAGTGATTTGGCTAAAGCCACATAGCCATCTTGGATTCGTGTCTGATAATCTGCTCCTAATTCAACCAAAATTTCCTGCTCTCTGAGTGAAATCTGTTGGTTACCCCCACGACCCGTAATTTCGGGTTGTATGGCGATAATTAAAGGAATTCTTGCCCCAGTTACTAAGCGAATCATTTGCTTGTGGCGATCGCGATAACGGGTAACTCGTTCTTGCAGTTCCTCTGAGTTAACAGGAAGATAGTTAGCTAGGTGGGCTGTACCATTCAATGCCGCTAAACTCAGCCGACTCACCGAGGGTTGGGGACGTACTATCCAGTATTGGATGGCTTTAATCAGATAGGTATTTGTCACCACAGAGGTTAACTCTTGGGAGAGGTGCGTCCAAAAATGCCCAGAGGCATTACTAAGAAAGGTTTCAATATGGGGAATGTCCGTTGCCATGCGATCGCTCGGTAGGAGCAAGTCCATGTATCCATCCAAAACCACGATCGCATCCGGTTGATAGGGCAAAATCTGCAACGCTAACTGAGCCAATTCATTCCCTGATGCATACCCCGGTACAGCCGCATTAATCACCCGATATTGACCATCTTTAATCTTAGGAGGCAACGCCAACGCCTTTTCTAAATCCGGTTTATAGAAGGGCAGATCTGTCGGTCTATATTTCTCCGGAGAACGCTGCTGTTGAGCAACCCGTTCCTTCAGACGCGCTTCCAGTTGAGCTGCAATCGTGGCTTGATTACTGGGATTCCATTGACCAAACGCCGTCGATCCTCCCAGTAAAAAAATCCGAAATTCATTGTTGGGTTTGTCTACAGGAACAGGTTCAGTGTCGCGGAACCCTTGGCGATTAATCTGCCAAAAATTGCTGGTTTGGTCGCCAACTAACTGATAGCCTACAGCGAGACTCCGGTGGGCGGCGAGTCGCCCCTGTTCAGATAACCCCTCGTAAGGCTCGTTATTGTCATTCAAAAACTTGAGGCGGTAAACATTCACGATCGCTGGTTCACCCTCGTAAGCGGCTAATTCAGCGGTTTTGCCCATGACACCCACCAACAGCCGAGTGGACAATTCTAGGAGAATCAAGACAATCGGAATCGCCAAAATGATCGTGAGCAATGGGAAGGGGCGGCGGCGCTTACGGTAGGTGCGACGGCGGCGCGACTTGAACATCAAATACTTTCCTCAAATCATCACAGAATCAGGCGGCTGCGTTGCTAAACTTAACACGGATCGGGTCATCAGACTGACATTAAAATGTGAGGGTTACATCTGAGCGCGGGTTAAAATCCATAGTTGTACAGAACTATCCATTATACCGATGCCCTGCAAGCTACTCTTTGTCTGCCTTGGTAATATCTGCCGTTCTCCCTCCGCCGAGAACATTATGAATCACTTAATTGAACAAGCGGGACTTCAGGAGAGCATTGTCTGCGACTCGGCGGGGACAGGTGATTATCATATTGGTTCTCCTCCCGATGAACGCATGACTCTCGCCGCCAGCCAGCGGGGAATCATCCTTAAAGGGAAAGCCCGACAGTTTCAAGTTCCTGATTTTGAAGCGTTTGACCTGATTTTGGCGATGGATCGGGAGAATTTACGCGACATTCTGTTCCTAGATGCGACGGGGAAGTATGGGGATAAAGTGCGATTAATGTGTGATTTTGCCACTCGTCATCGGATACGAGACGTTCCTGATCCTTATTATGGGGGTCCAGAGGGATTTAACCAAGTGATTGATTTACTCCTCGATGCTTGCGAGGGATTATTGGAGTATGTGATGAAGACCTATTCCCTACCCGCCAAGGGCAAAGTCCAATGAGCTTTTTTGAGAAACTCAATCATGCGATCGCCCACAATCAAAGTTTACTGGTAGTTGGACTCGATCCTAACCCAGAAATGATGCCCAAGCGTTACTCCACCGGAGAATATTCCGGTGATCTGATGGATGGGTTAAAAGATTGGCTGCACGTAATTATCCAGCAAACCGCCGATTTAGTCTGCGCCTATAAGCCCACCTATGGCTTTTACAAGGCGTTGGGCGCACCGGGACTCAATTTATTAGAACAGACACTCGCAGCGATTCCTGACTCCATCCCGATTATTTTAGATGCCAAACATGGTGACTTAAACACTAGCACCGTCTTTGCCGAAACCATTTTTACGCGATCGCGGGTGGATGCGGTTACGCTGAGTCCTTATTCTGGACAAGACCACGTTGCACCCTTTTTAATTTATCCCGGTAAAGCCGTCTTTATTCTCTGCTGCACCTCCAATCCGGCTGCTGTCGCTATCCAGCAGTATCCCCAACCCCAAACCCCCCTTTATTTGCAAGTGGTGAAGGAAGCCAAAACCTGGGGCGCACCCGAAGATTTAGCCCTAGAAGTTGGCACAACCTCTCCCGACGTATTGGCAAAAATTCGGGCAATTGCCCCAGAACGCTTAATTTTAGCCCGGAGTATCTGGGCGGAGGGAGGTGCTGAACTGACCCAAATTTTAGCGGCTGGGTTAAATGCCAATGGTGAGGGGTTATTAATACCAGTTCCCCAGGATATGTTAGCCACAGAAGAACCCGCCGCCGCGATACAACCTCTGCGAGAGGAGATTAATCAGGCAAGAAGGCAAAAGATTCAACAGGGTTCGACTTGTGAGTTATGGATGCCTGATGTCTGTTTTCTCGAACAACATCCCCATCAAGATTTAATTCTTCAACTGTATGACATGGGTTGTATTTTATTTGGCGAATTTGTCCAAGCATCGGGAGCCGTTTTTCCCTACTATATTGATTTGCGAAAAGTTATCTCCAATCCCCAACTTTTCCATCTAATGCTGAGTGCTTATGCCGAGATTCTGCAAGATTTAACCTTTGACCGGATTGCCGGGATTCCTTATGGGTCATTACCCACCGCAACTGGATTATCCCTGCGTCTACATCACCCGATGATTTTTCCCCGTAAAGAGGTGAAAGCCCATGGAACGCGACGAGTGATTGAGGGTCACTTTGAGCCAGGGGAAACGGTAGTAGTGGTGGATGATATTTTGATTAGTGGGAAGAGTGTGATGGAAGGGGCAGCGAAGTTGGAGACAGGGGGATTAAATGTGCAGGATATTGTCGTATTTATTGATCACGAAGGGGGGGTAAAAGATAGATTGAGGGACAATGGTTATCAGGCACATTCCGTGTTAACGATTTCAGAAATTACCCAAACCCTGTATCAAGCGGGGCGAATTACTCAGGAGCAATTTCAGGCATTTAACCACAGTGTTGAATAAGTGAATGTCCCACGCCTTAATTTAAGTTCGTGTTAAGTTTGTAGTTGCGCTTTAGCGCCATAAACACTATAGCGCTGACTACCAAGGTTTCTATAACAATCTCTGCATCCTCACCGAAATCTAGCGCAGAAACCCGGTTTCTTGCCCCCACCCACATCTCAGAGAGGAAAGCAGTTCATCGCTCTGCTTCCCACGGATTAACCAAATCAATACCACAATCCAAAAAGTCGCGTATGTTGCGGGTCGCTAATGTTGCCTGGTGAACTCGGCAAATGGCTGCAATTTGTGCATCAAATTGTGAAATGGGGCGACCGATTTGTTTGCGGTAAGCTGCTATTTGGGAATAAAGTTCAGCGGCTTTTTGATCGAATGCTAAAATTCGCTCTGGCAAGTAATCCTCAAAGACGATCAATGCTCCGTCGAGCAATTTCTGTCGTCGCTGTCCTTCTGGGAGAATTTGAATACCGTACAGAATTTCGGCTTGGGTAATGCTGGTTGTGTACAGTGATGCACCGTTTTGGCTGGCTAACCATTGGCGGATGACACTCGAACCCCTCGGCTGAATGAGTTCCGAAATCACGTTGGTGTCGAGAATGATTTTCATGGTTCGCCAAACAGGGTTTCGTCAACTCGGATGGGTTCCCGTGGCTCGATGGGAATTTCGTTGGATTCGATCTGGCTGAAGTGTCGCTCAAAGACTGCGATGAGCCACTGACCTTCGTTTTCAAAGTTTTCGGGTTGGAGTTCTGGGGCGGGTGTGTGGGGGGTTGGGTGAAGTTCGCGATCGAGAAGCTCGAACAGTTTTTGCTTGTCGGTAGGGTTGAGTTGATAAATGGCTGGCAAGAGTTCATTGAGTGTCATGTCTGCCTCCTGTTGCGTTGTATCTACTATTTTGCCTTCTGGAAACGTCAGGGGTGCGATCGCCAAGCATTGGGTTGAATTTGTGCCTCAAACGTTATGACAGCAAGTCAATGACATTCGTGTTAAGTAGAAGCTATAGATTTATGGTTAAATCGGGCGCACGTCGGTGCGCCCCTACAATGCTAATCCACTAATGAAGGTGTGTCACGCCAATAGTCTGGGTTGTATTAAAGGATGCTATTTGCAATGGTTAACATTCCTAGTTCGAGTAGTAGTCACTACTGTACCCGTTCCTCTACGGGCATTGAAACCGCGACTTTTAAGTTCCGTTACAAATTTATTCGCCTTTGATCGGTTGTAGAACGAGGCTACTATGATTTGATTAGCAGCATTAACATAAGCATCACAGCAGTAATACTTGCGAATTCTTCGTAAATTTGAGTCAGTATAATTCACATAAACACGATACCATTTATTCGTTCCACCTGCACTGATATCACCACAAAAACTCATGGGGAAATAAAATGCCGAAGTCTTTTTAATCGTATTACTTTCAATTTTTTCTTGAGGGGTAAACAATTTAAATAGTCCATAGCCTGTCACAATCAGGAAACTAGCAATCGTTGAAAATATTAACCTTTTTTTGCTAAAAAAATTAGGTTGTTGGTGTTTTTGCAAGGCGACAAGGATCTTTCGCTTAATTTCTTCTTCGTCATTCCTCATCACAATTTCCTTCCCTGGCTATAGCTGCTTTGACTTTTTCAGAGATTTGCTTGTTTTCTTCTGGAGTCAAACTTTTGAATTCTGAATCAACATTAATCCGGGATTTTTTAATACCTTCGATAGACTTAAAAAAATCGTCTAATTCGATCTGTTTTTTTCCCTGGCGTGCAACTCTCATAGCCGCGTCAATTACAGCATTTTTAATATCGCGACCGCAAACATCATCCACTTTAGCGAGTTCTTCAACTAACACATCCTTTGCTTTTGGCATTTTGTCTGGAAGATGTTTTCCCCAGATTTTTTGACGACAGATTTCATCTGGCATGGGAAAGTTTACATGGCGCACTCGCGTTTCAAATGCTTTATCATAATTTTGAACCAAATTAGTAGAAAAAATGACAACTCCGCGAAATCGTTCTAAGCAGATAAGTAACTGACTCCGCATGGAGTTAATGGCTTGTTCAGAACCTTGATTGACGTTGGTTAATCGTTTGGAAAGTAAGGAATCGGCTTCATCGATAAACAGCAAGGCGTTTTCTCGCTCGGCTGCCATAAAAATTGCCTCAACATTTTTGGGTCCTTCGCCATGATACATACTCTCAATTTGAGCATAACTAGCAACTAAGATAGGACGGTTAATTTTAGAGGCGATCGCGTGTGCTGCCAAGGTTTTCCCGGTTCCAGGTTTACCATGAAAGTTGAGTGCTGTACGAGGGAAAGGTTCAATTTGCCGCAATCCCCACTCATCGAAAACTTTGGACTCTAACTGAATTAAGTCAACAGCTAAAAGCAAGTCTTCTTCTACTTCTTTGGTAACGACTAATTGCTCGAATGTAAATAAAGGTTTGCTAGCTTTGTATTTTTTTGCCCGTTCTTCAGGGGACAGATTGTAGTCAGATTTTTTATCCGTATAATCGCTGGATTCAGCAGATATTTTTTGGCTGTTTCTTTGTATTTCAGATTTAGTCCCTACGAGAATCTGAACATTCTCAATATCGGTTTCTTCCAGTAGCTTAGTGACGGCGTTTAAAAGTCTGGATCGACAAAGCGCAGCGGCAGTTTCAGGAACTTGATTTGGAATGCCATTTACAAAAAGAGAAGGAACTTGATTCATTTACAGTAAAACCTATAAATATGTAAATTGTTTGTGGTTCTATATCCACAGTGCAACTTCCTTTCTGCCGTAGCTATGAGCCTCTTTTATTTTCTCATCAACAGAGCCTGCTTTAATAACTCTGGCATCATAAACTTCACCAGCTTTTTGATCGAAAATTCCCTGAACAAAGTTAAAGTCTTCGTTTGCAATAGATTTTTGCAACGTAAAGCCGATCTTCTCTCTATTTCTTATAGCTCTACGATCATTCTCAACCATTAAATAGGCGAATGTTCTAAACCAATTTACTAGGATCTGGAAAGTTAGGTTTAAAAAGTAAACAGTTACATAAAGACAGGCAGAAACTCCCGCCCATACAGCCGCCCAGATTAACAGTGTTAATGGCTCCATTATTTTCTCCTTATTCCACTATAATTACATTTTTGTTACCAAAAGTATCCAGCAACTCTTCGTCCAATTTAACAGCTACTAACTGCCGACCATAAGGTTTACCTGTAGGATCACACACCAATTCATTATTTTTATCTAGAAACATTTGACTGATCTGATGACCTTGGATATGATACTTACGTAATATAGCTCCTTTCTTTATCCTTGGATCGTTTGGGCGAGTGCTGACAAAATACTTGATAGTTTCTTCATAGGTTATCACTGGTATAACTTGTGGTAATTTCATAAGATCACGCAACAATTCGCCAAATTGCACGAATACATCCTGATGGAATCCATCGCCAGGTAAATTTCGATCGGTTAATTTGAAAACGCTTAAACCCTGATCTTTGAAATAGTCTATCATTTTTTTGTCTAAACTTTTCGTAACTAGCTGACGACCATAGGGAGTACCATCTTTACGACAAACAATCCGATTATGTTGATCTAAAAATACCTGCCCTAAGAGTTGACCCTCAACGTGTTCTTGCCGAATAATTACACCTTTGTAAACAGTAAAATCGGCTGGGCGATCGGTCTCAAAAAAAGTCATCACCTGATCAAAAGTTACGACGGTCTGGACTTCCGGTATAGCCAGAATACGCGGTGACCATTTATTGAAATAAGCAACTATTTGCTGTTCCGCCTCGCGAGTGATTGTTTGATCTCTATTAGAGGAGTTTTTAGGAAACCAGCTTACCATAATTTTAAAATTCACCTTATGAGCTAAAGTCGTTACTCTTGAAGTTGGCTATCTAACAAGTAATTAAAAGTAATTTCCAATTTACTATTCAAGGTCTACTCCACCCTTACCCAAAAATAGATACAGAGAGGTTGTTAGGTATTTTCCGGATTCAAAAAATCGCTATATAACTATCATTGTGGCACGCCTTTTTTATGGCGGCAAGCTTAATTAGGTGAATTTAGTGTAGAATGAAAACTTGATTCCAAATTTTATTTGGCGTAAAAAAGAGTAATTTAGTCGCTAAAAGTGAAAAAGAGTGTAATATAGTGTAATGCTAGACTCAGATCCACTTTCAGCTATGGACGTTCAAGAAGTCTTAAACTGGACGGATAACTTGGTGTTCTCAAAAACGGGTAAACATCTCGACTCCCTGCAAAAGGCTGTAGTTGAGGGGACTTGGCAGCGGAAAAAGTATCCAGAAATTGCTAGAAATTGCCACCGTACTCACGATCGCATCAAACAAGTGGCAAGAGAATTATGGCAGTTAATATCGGCAGAATTGGGAGAAGATGTTAGGCAATCTAATTTTCGAGCTATTTTAGAACAAGTCGAATTTTCAAATATCTCAAATTTTGGTTCTGACTATGTGCAAATCGTGGGTGACATTAATTTTTGTAGAGAACATTGTCCTTATCCCAAAGCCAAAAAACACCGATCGCGCTCCTCAAACGCCACCAGCCACAAACCCCAAAAACGCCACGATTTAACCGAAGCACCGGAGTGCGATCGCGTCTACAACCGCACCACAGAACTAACCACCCTAAAACAGTGGATACTCCAAGAAAAAATCCGCATTGTCACTATCTTTGGATTACCGGGTATCGGCAAAACCACCATCGCTAGAGAACTCATCGAACAAATTAAAGATAATTTCGATTATATTCTCTGGCGCAACTGTACCGAAACCCTGACACTGAAATCTCTAAAAACCAACTTAATTCAGTTCTTTTCTCAAGATAGAGAAACCAAACTCCCCTCCCTAATCGACTATCTGCGATCGCATCCCTGCCTAATCATCCTCGACGACTTCCAAGAACTCTTTGCCAGTGGTGAATTAGCAGGCACCTATCTACCAGACTGTGAAAATTACAGGAAATTCTGGCAACAAATGGCGCGAACACCTCACCACAGTTGCTTCCTACTCATGAGTTGGGAAAAACCCACAGAAATTGCCATCTTAGAAGGAGAAAACCGCCACTGCCGCACATTACAGCTTGGTGGTTTGGGAGAGTCTGCGGCGGAACTCTTGACGAACAAAAGGTTAACCGATGAGGATAAATGGTGGGAACTTATCGAATGTTACGGCGGCAATCCATCCTGGTTAAATATAATCGCTTCTACCATCCAAGATTTATTTAACAGTAGCGTTGATCGCTTCTTATCCTATCCCAATCTATTTCTGGGAGACTTAGAACCCAGATTAAAGGCACAATATCAACGATTATCTGAATCTGAGCAAATGGTAACGCTGTGGTTAGCGAACCAAAATGCGGCAGACATTTCCCTCAAACCCGCCGAGTTAGCATTGTCTGATTCCGATTTTTTGAAGGCGGTACAATCTTTGAGGAAACGGGGTTTAATTGAAAAAATAACCGATAACGGATCATCGCTGTTCGCCGTTCAAGCTTTAGTTAAAGCATATTTGAAAGAGAGATAAGCTGTTCGGCATTTAAACCTTAATATCAGTAATGGCGAAAACCTTGTAGTGCGTTAAGCGAAGCCATGCCGCAGGCTTTGCATCTTGCTCGCTACTAATACCCAATTTAAATGCATGACAGCTTAAGTTCGTAGTTGCGCTGTCTTCGCCATAAACATTTTAGGGCTGACTACCAAGTACATCCCAGAAACCGGGTTTCTATGAATCTCTGCATCCTCTCCGAAATCTATCGCAGAAACCCGGTTTCTAGCCCCCAGGCGGAGAGATAGTCTCCGTTGGAGGGTACTACGATTCTGGCTCAGAAACCCGGTTTCCTAATCCTCCAGACCACTATAATAAGATCGATCAGCCCCAATTTGGCTACGATAAACTGCTTATGACTGTACTCATCTCAGACGAAATCCTGCAAGCCTCTCAGCTTACCCCAAGCGAGTTTCGCCAAGAAGTAGAATTACACCTGTTTCAAACCGTGTAAGCATCCTAAACGAAATTAAGTTGAGACGGAACAAAGTAATAGGATAATAGAATAAAAGGATAAGAGTAAAAAAACTACTCCTCATTTAGAGGCAAAATAGAGATAAACGCTGAATTGCCAACTACCCCCATGAGTTACTGTCTCAATCCTAACTGTACCAACCCCCAAAATCCCGCCGGAACCAAATTTTGCCTCACCTGTGGGTCAAAGATACGCCTCAAGGAACGATATCGCACAGTTCAACCCTTGGGACAAGGCGGTTTTGGGCGAACGTTTTTAGCGGTGGATGAGGATAAACCCTCTCATCCCCCCTGTGTGATTAAGCAGTTTTTCCCCCAAGCCCAGGGAACCAGTACGGTACAAAAAGCGGCGCAGTTATTTACCCAAGAAGCAGTACGGTTAGATGAGTTGGGTAAACATCCCCAGATTCCAGAACTGTTAGCGTATTTTTGCCAAGATAATCATCAATATTTGGTGCAAGAGTTTATTGAGGGCGAAGATTTAGCCCAGGAGTTGGCAAGAAAAGGCATATTTACAGAAGTCCAAGTTCGCGATGTGTTGAATAATTTGTTGCCTGTTTTACAATTCGTTCATCAGCATCATGTGATTCACCGCGATATTAAACCGGAAAATATTATTCGTCGAAATCGCGATAAGCAACTGTTTCTGGTCGATTTTGGTGCATCAAAAGTGGCGACAGGGACAGCGTTAGCCAGAACCGGGACAGTGATTGGTTCGGTGGGGTATGTCGCGCCTGAACAAAGTATCGGTAAAGCAGTATTTGCGAGTGATATCTATAGTCTCGGCGTGATGTGTATCCATCTGCTAACGGGAATCCATCCCTTTGACTTGTTTGATGTGAATCAGGGGGTTTGGGTATGGCGACAAGGGTTAAAAAATCCAGTGAGCGATCGCGTGGCTAAAATTTTAGATAAGATGTTAGTCAGTGCGACGAATCAGCGCTATCAATCGGTGGCGGAGATACTCCAGGATTTAGAGCCTCAAACCCCTGTGGCTAAGGTTAAATCAGTAAAACCTACACCCCCTCCAGCTTCAGCGCCAATGAAGCCCCAGCCAAATTCGCCTCAATATGGGAAAGGGTTAGATAAAGAATTAGCGGATTTGAAGTCTGAGTTTTTGCAGCCACCGACATCTAAAAGTACCCCACCCAAATCGACACCGCCGACTAAAGGTTCTGCCAATACTCAAAAAACTAAAAGTCAAATGGACAGGGAATTAGAGGAAATCAAGTCTCAGTTTTTGGAAGAATAGGTTGTCGCTGACCAAGAGATTTTGAAGCAGGCAGTGGATGCTTGGGAAGCTGAACGAAATCAGGCAGATTTTGTAAAAATCCGCGATCGCGCTCTTGAGTTTAACCTCTTCTCCCATACTGAAGTTCCCAATACAGCCCAAGCGGCATCGAGATAATGCCGCTCGCTCAAAAGAAATCTGGGCTTCTTCTGGTTAAGTTGACACCAATGGGCATTGCCGTGTCCCTGCTTTCTGCCTTTTGCTATAGAATATACGTTCTCTAAAATTTGGCTAGGTGATTACCGATGAAACCGCCAAATTCTACTGGTGTCCCGTTTAGGGAGGATTTCTGGATTTGCCTCATCCATACTAAGATAGTAGCTCCGATAAAAAGATAAGTTTTATCAATGATTGACGTTAGCATTTATCTTTGAAGTTAATGATTCAGATGAATTACTTGATGACTCTGTAGAGACGCGCCATGGCACGTCTTTATATGAGAACTGCTAACTGGGGTTATTGAATCGATGTTCCCCCAGTCGCTGTGAGAAAAATTGAGAGGTTATCGTTGTGTCTGATTCCCCGACAAGTTTAATTGTGGCAGAACCGAAAGCAACCTATCAATCCGGTGGTGATCATCAGAATTGCTGGGTGGAGACGCTGGTGGATTGTCCGGGACTCGAGGGACTGTTGACGTACCGCATCCCGGCGGATTTGTCGGTTAAACCGGGAGATATTTTAACGGTGCCATTGAATAACCGACAGGTGGGGGGAATCGCAATTCGGTTACTGGCTTCTCCCCCTGCTGATGTGCCATTGGCGAAAATCCGGGAGGTGGAGGATGTTGTCTGTACTGGGTTTTTTGGGACATCCTATTGGCAGGTATTGGAACAAGTGGCGCAGTATTACTGCACACCCCTGATATCCGTAGTTCGGGGGGCATTACCACCGGGATTGTTGATGCGATCGCAACGGCGAGTTCGTCTGCATCGAGAGGCGCTTCCTGATGGTGCAGATACGTTTGTCGGTCGAACGGCGCGTCAGATTTTAGCACTCCTAGACGCCCAACCGGAAGGAGATTACAGCGTCGCCTATCTACAACGCCAGGTGAAAGGGGCGCGTCGCGGGGTAAAAGATTTACTTAAACGCGGCTGGGTAGAAAGTTATTTGAAACCGCCCCAACCCTCTCGCCCGAAGCTGAAGAAAGCTGTCACTCTCGTCGCGGATGGCTTTGAATCTGATATCACCGAACGACAACGGGAAGTATTAGATGTACTGCGGCGTCGGGGTGGGGATATGTGGCTGAATGAGTTATTGCAAGTCTGTCATGCTACGTCTTCTATTGTTAACAAGCTGGCAGAAAAAGGGTATGTCGTCGTTGAATACCGGGAAATTCTCAGAACCTTGGATCAGCCGAATGTGGCAGATGATCGCCCTAAAGTATTGACAGATACGCAAACCTATGCATTGAAAACGATTCAAAGTTTGGATGAGTATAACCAAGTGCTATTGCATGGGGTAACGGGTTCCGGGAAAACCGAGGTTTATCTACAAGCGATCGCGCCGTTGTTAAGGGCGGGAAAATCTGCCCTGGTGTTAGTTCCAGAGATTGGGCTAACCCCGCAACTCACCGATCGATTTCGCGCCCGCTTTGGCAAAAAGGTGAACGTGTATCACAGTGGGTTATCCCATGGGGAACGTTATGATACCTGGCGACAAGTATTAAGTGGAGAACCCCAGGTCGTCATTGGTACGCGATCGGCTGTTTTTGTGCCGTTACCCAAATTGGGTCTAATTATATTAGATGAAGAACACGACTCCAGTTTCAAGCAAGACAGTCTTTCTCCCACCTATCATGCCCGTACCGTTGCCCAATGGCGGGCGGAATTGGAAAATTGTCCTCTGGTTTTGGGTTCAGCTACCCCGTCTCTAGAAACCTGGGTTGCTGTCAACGGTCAACAAGCCAATCTCAACACAGACGCCCCCTGTAAAACCTATTACCTTTCATTACCCGAACGCATCCAATCCCGCCCCTTACCTCCTGTGGAAATTGTGGATATGAGACAGGAGTTAAAGCAGGGGAATCGTTCTATTTTCAGCCGTTCTCTCCAAGATAAGTTACATCAGTTGAAACAAAAGCAGCGACAAGGGATTTTATTTATTCCCCGTCGTGGACATAGTACGTTTGTCTCCTGTCGCAGTTGCGGCTATGTGATTGAATGTCCGGACTGTGATGTGTCCCTGTCCTATCACTATGCTTATGAGGGGGCAAATCAACTCTTACGTTGTCACTATTGCAACTACACAACCGCCCATCCTAATAATTGTCCCGAATGTGGTTCACCTTACCTCAAGTTTTTTGGTAGTGGCACACAACGGGTGGAACAGGAGTTGGCTAAGGCATTTCCTGATTTACGGGTAATTCGCTTTGATAGTGATACCACCCGTAACAAGGGGGCGCATCGAACCCTGTTAACTCAGTTTGCCAATGGGGAAGCGGACTTATTAATCGGGACGCAAATGTTAACCAAGGGATTAGACTTAGCAGGAGTTACCTTAGTCGGCGTTGTCGCCGCCGATGGATTATTACACTTATCTGATTATCGGGCAGCCGAACGAGCATTTCAAACCTTAACCCAAGTCGCAGGTCGGGCGGGTCGGGGAGATGAACCGGGTCAGGTGATTGTCCAAACTTATTCACCTCAACATCCGGTGATTCAGGCGGTGAAAACCCATGGGTATGAGGTGTTTACCGAGGCGGAATTAGCACAACGGGAATCGTTGAATTATCCTCCTTATGGGCATCTGATTTTATTGCGGTTAAGTGGGTTGGAAGAGATGGTGGTTGAGCAGGCGGCGGAGAGGTTAGCGGAATGGTTAAGTCAGGTGAGTTCCGGGTATGAGATATTAGGACCGGCGCCTGCGGGGATTATGCGAATCGCTCGTCGTTATCGGTGGCAGATTTTGCTCAAATTTCCGCCAGATGTAGCGGTAGGATTACCCGATGTGGCGGCTTTGCAGCGGATTTGTCCGCCGGATGTGAGTTTGACGATTGATGTTGATCCGCTGAATATGATGTAGGGGGTCATTCGTCCTTTGTCATTCTTAATTCAGCAAGCCCTATTGTAGGGGCGACCCGCCGCACACCGCTAAAACTACCCACCGATTAATTTTATCGGGTCGCCCGACATCAGATATCGGTAATGATCTAACACCATTTAGCAGTAAGAAATTTTCTACCTTCTGCCTTATAGCAAAAGGCAGAAGTTGGCACTCCAGGTACGCAGAGGAATTTAAATGAAATGACAACTACGCCGAATTTTCCAACGCTGCAACGGGCAAAGATTCGGGAAATACTTCAGGCGAAAACATTTCCCACAATACTTTGAAATAGGGTAAAACAAGCGAAATTTGCTGCTGAGACAAACGTTTACCAAATTCCAATCCTAACAGATGAATCATTTGCCGAACTAATTCCCACCCTACATTTAGAGTCGGGTAGAGCATGACACACAAGGGAAACAATTCCTGTTGGATGGGCGCAATACTCCTTTCCAAAACACAAAGCCACAGGTAAATCTGGAACATTTCCACATCCCGAATACTGGCAGATTTCACCGTAGGGTTCACTAAGCTACCACTATAACAGTGATAGTGTGGATGTAAATCGCTAATTCGGGTGGCAATTTCTTGAGCAATTAATGCTTGATCCGGTAAGATTTGCCGTAGAGAAACCAAAGCTAATGATTGATGATCATAGTTGGCGGCAGTTTTGTATAGTCGTTGTAAGGGCATATACAGACAATCATCAATCACCTGGAAATAAACACTCACTGTAGCTTGTTCTTGAGGTGACAGTGATTTCAGTAGTAACTGACCACTATAGTGAAACTGCATACTCACAAACGCAATCACTCTGGGATCAATTGCTGTATAATTGTGTCGAATGCGACCTAAATCTGATGCTAAAAATAAACATAAACGTTCGGGGATGACTTGATCGGCATAAGCGAGCAATACTTTCTCATAGATTGAGTAAGTATCTTTCGTAATTTGCCAAGGATCAATTAGGCGATAGTTAATACCTTGTCGCTTGATTTGTTGACAGAGTAATGCTTCGGTTTTTGCCCAAGCTTGAATCGTTACCGATCGCAAGGAATCAAGCAACCGCTGCGCTATAACGGCTCGTAATCCTGGAGAATTCGACTGCCACGTTTTGTCTGATGTACTGTGTTGTTGGACATACTTTTTTGCCCAGAGTTTGGATAGCTTTCTTGCCGTCGCGATCTTCGCTGTCTGCGACGGTTGAGAATTACCTCGCTTATCCTTTGTACTCATGACACACCCCTTGTTTAGAACGTCAATGCAGTCCGTAAAATGGCGGTAGCAATAAAGTCAACAGTAAAAAAAGGCTGTTTGGTAGCTAATGTGACAATTTTTAATTAAGTCGGATGACTAAATCGGTGTTCTAGCACGCTGGCTCACCAATAGCTGCTTGTTCCTTGCTTTCCAACTCTCTAATTATCTACTCACCAGTCAAAGGATAGTCTTTTTTGAAAAAATTCTCAATAGTCATTTTTTCAGGGATTGCTGAATAAGTCTTGTGGTGAGGCGAGGGAACAGGGAACAGTGAATGAGAGAGATGGGGGAACTAGGGCAACAAATGACGTAGCTTGCTTCTCACTCCCTTGAGTATGACAAATGACAAATGATAAATGACAAATGACGAAACTAAACCGAATGCTGTAAAATCCAATCCTGCAAAATGGGATTAACAACCTCAGGGGCTTCATCTTGGGGACAATGACCTAAACCGTCTAAGGGGACAAATTGTTCCACAGCGGGATAATTGACCCATTCTTTTGCTTCCGCGATGGGTTCCCAAGGATCATCAGTTCCCCACAAAATCAGTGTGGGACACTGTAACTGAGGTAATAAGTCTTCGGCTAGAGGTCCTGCGGAATAGCGGGTAAATGCGATAAAAACATCAGCCGCACCCACATCAGCTGCCGGTTTCATTAGCAAGTCGATTAATTCATCAGTCACTGCCTCGGATTTGCGATACGCTTGCAATAAAATTTTACGCACCACCTGTGGCTTCGCCAGTTGACGAAAAAAGAGTTGTCCCACCCACTTAACTCCCAGTAACTGTTGTACCATGGGTGCGCCGATGCGACGATGCCAAGGTAACGTCACTCGTTTGCGATCGTGCAGCATCCGCAGGGAACAGTTGATCAGGGTAACGCCCAATACCCTATCTGGACAATCCACAGCCGCTTGCATCGCTACAACACAGCCAATTGAATTCCCCACCAAAAACGCTGGAGTCTCTACGACTTCCCGGCAAAAATCAATGACTTGTTGTCCCCAAGTTTCAAAGGTATACTCCACGTCAAGTCCCGGCATCGGTTTGGCAGAGGCTCCAAAACCAATTAAGTCAATGGCATAGCATCGACAGGATTCTGCTAATACAGGTAAATTCTTACGCCAATGTCCACAAGATGCACCAAAGCCATGCACCATCACTACCGCTGGTCCAGAATTGCCGTGGACTTGATAGGCAATGGGAAAACCCCGCCATGTCCAGATGTGAGTGTCGCGTTCAGGGCGTTTGGGTAGGGTGGAGGAGGGAAAGGTCATGAGGATTCCAAGAGTACAGGTTTACTGTTTATATTTTGTAATAAATTAACTCAGACGTTCTGGCGAAATATCTCTACTTCTTCTCCAGCACTAACCCCTATGACTAGACTGACGTTCTAGAGACGCGCCATGGCAGGTCTCTACACTCAAAACTCGTCTTGTGTCAAAATTAACCTTAAGAAATTCTTTGGTGCGTCCCCTATGTTGGTGCAAACGTCTGCTGCTGTTATCCCTTTCCTGGGATCGGAAATTCAGGCATCCTACAAAGCGTCACGAGTGGTTATTTTGCCGATTCCCTACGAGGCAACCACAACCTATCGTAAAGGCACAGAAAATGGACCCGATGCGCTCTTGGAGGCGTCAATCCAGCTCGAATACTACGATGATGAGTTGGAACGGGAGATTTGTAAAGACGCTAGGATTTATACACATGGTGCGATCGCAGATACCAGAGGCGGACAACAGATTTCTGCCCAAACCATGCTGACAGATACTCGCGACACCGTATCTGGGCTGATCGATGATGGTAAATTTGTGATTGCGATTGGGGGTGAACATAGCATTACCACGGGACTTGTAGACGCCTACCGTCAAAAGAGTCACGAACCCTTCACCGTAGTGCAAATAGACGCCCACGGAGATTTACGCCACGAATACGAAGGCTCAATTTATAACCACGCCTGTGTGATGCGTCGGATTGTGGATATGGGATTACCAACATTACCCGTCGCCATTCGCAGTCTTTGTCAAGAAGAAGCGGACTTAATTAAACAAAAATCTATCCCCGTAATTTGGGCGCGACACATTGCCCAAAATCCCCACTGGATAGAGGAAGCGATCGCGACTATCCCAACAGAGCGAGTATTTATTACCATTGACTTAGATGGCATTGATCCGGCTTCAATGCCAGGGGTTGGCACTCCCGAACCGGGTGGGCTGCATTGGTATGCACTCCTAACCTTTTTGCGACGATTGTTTGAAACCCATCAGGTCATCGGTTGCGATGTAATGGAGTTGGCTCCCGTGGTTGATTCAGTGGTCTCCCAATTTACAGCCGCTAAACTGGTTTACAAACTCATCGGCTATCAAACTCTGGCACAAAGGTGGTAGCGATGGCTGAAATTCACTGCCTGATCCAGGAGGATCGGCAAAGGGGAACGGGAAAAAGGAAAAAACGAACACATTGTCAAACACACACCGTAACACGATATGAGTCTGAAGGAAAAACACGGCACACCCATTGGCAGTTATGCTCCCGATTTTGAGCTTTTAGGCACTGATAAGGATGTTCACCACCTATCCCGGTATCTAGAAAAGTGGCGAGGAGTGGTGGTAATTTTCTTGAGTAATAACTGTCCTGACTCTGCCGCTTATGTAGACAGACTCAAACAACTGCAAACCCGATTTCGGGAACAGGGATTTATCCTGATTGGCATTAACTCCAACGATGCTAACCAATCTCCCGAAGATAGTTTTAGTCAGATGCAGCAGTTTGCGAGTAGTAGAGGGTTGAATTTTCCTTACCTGTGGGACCCAACTCAGGACGTGGCACAAGGATTTGGCGCTTCAAAAACCCCAGAAGCCTTTGTGATTGATGGACAGGGAGTCTTGCGTTACAGGGGTCAAATTGACGATAATAGCCAACATCCCGAAGCTGTAAACGAAGCTTACGTCAAGAATGCGATCGCGGCTTTACTGGCTGGGAAAACTATCTCACCCCAATCCACTCCCACCTTGGGTAGTCCCCTAGTATGGCGTCGTTAGTGAGCAGAGAGAGCCAGAGCAACGGAGGAGCTGGGGAGAATCAGTATTTGAAGCCACCTGACACCAGTAATAGTTAACTGGAACTCGTGAATACCATAAGAATTTGTATTTTAGCACTACGGGTGTTAACAACGATCAAACTTCGTCACAGTCACAGCACTCTGTCAGAATAATCGGTAGACTGTTATCGTATGGGCAAGGCAATAGTCAAGAAAGAAAGAGTCGTAGCATGGGGATGAAATACCGACGGGTTTTACTAAAAGTGAGCGGTGAAGCCTTGATGGGCAAACTGAGCTACGGCATTGATCCAGGAGTCGTTCAGGACATCGCTGCTGAAATCGCCGAAGTCGTGGCAAGTGGCATCCAAATGGCAATCGTTGTCGGTGGTGGCAACATTTTTCGCGGTTTGAAAGCGGCTGCTGGCGGAATGGATCGGGCAACGGGTGATTATATTGGTATGATCGCCACAGTCATGAATGCCATGACTCTACAAGATGCTTTAGAGCAAATGGGAATACCTACCCGTGTGCAAACCGCGATCGCGATGCAAGAAGTGGCAGAACCCTATATCCGTCGCCGTGCCATTCGTCACCTAGAAAAAGGGCGAGTGGTCATTTTTGGCGCAGGTTCGGGGAATCCCTTTTTCACCACGGACACGACGGCAGCTTTACGAGCCGCCGAAATTGATGCGGAGGTGATCTTTAAAGCCACGAAAGTCGATGGGATTTATGATTGTGATCCTCAACTAAATCCCCAGGCTCGCCGTTATCATACGCTGTCCTATAACTATGTCCTCGCTCAAGATTTGCGGGTGATGGATAGTACCGCGATCGCTTTATGTAAGGAAAATAATATCCCAATTATGGTATTTGATTTGACAGGGCGGGGTAATATCCGCCGTGCTGTTCAAGGAGAATCTGTCGGAACAATTGTGGGAGGTTTTTGTGAAGTTAGCTGACGCTGAAAGCCAAATGAAGAAAGCCGTTGAAGCAACGCAACGGGGTTTCAATACCATTCGTACCGGTCGGGCGAATGCCAGTCTGTTGGATCGAGTAATGGTGGAATACTATGGTAGTCCCACCCCCCTGAAGTCTCTGGCAAGCATTAATACGCCAGATGCTACCACGATTACGATTCAACCCTATGACAAGAGTACGCTGACTCTGATTGAAAAATCGATTTCTTTATCGGATATTGGCTTAACCCCCAATAATGACGGTCAAGTCGTGCGACTGAATATTCCTCCCTTAACGAGTGAACGCCGCCAAGAATTTGTGAAGATGGCGGGTAAGTTAGCTGAGGAAGGGAAAGTTTCTATCCGCAATATCCGCCGTGATGCTGTTGACTCAGTTCGTAAACAGGAGAAAAATAGCGAAATTTCTGAAGATGAGTCCCGTGATCTGCAAGACCAGATTCAGCAATTGACGGACAAGTACACAGCTAAAATTGATGACTTGTTAGTTGCTAAAGAGAAGGACATTACCACAGTTTAAAGATTAGGGCAACATCCGATTGGAGTAAAGTTGCAGCAGTAGTGCGGGCATCTTGCCCGCTTCCGCAGTCTGATGGGGAAGATGAGGGAGATAGGGAAGGAAAGGACAAATGACGAATGACCAATGACTCAGTTTCTTGGTAAACTATGTCAGGGGTTCAAACTTAAACTATTACAGTCATACCTCCTAACCGCACTCATGAGTTTCTCAATCCATAAAGCCTAATGTTTGACTGCATTATCGTTGGGGCAGGTTCTGCAGGGGGAACCGCCGCCTACCACCTCGCCAAGCGAGGGAGATCGGTACTGATTCTAGAAAAAGATTCTTTACCCCGATACAAGCCCTGTAGTGGTGGTGTGTCCCCAAGCGTGCAACAGTGGTTTGATTTTGATCTTGCACCTGCGATCGCACTCAATGTAAGCCGAGTTCGCTACACCTGGCAAATGGATGATCCGGTGGAGGTCAGTCTCAAAAAACAAAAACCCGTCTGGATGGTACAGCGAGATGTTTTTGACCAGTTTTTGGTCGAACAGGCAAAAGAGCAAGGCGCTCAACTGCAAGACCAAACCACTGTCACAGGTATTGAATTTAAAGGCGATCGCTGGCAGGTTAACACAACCAATGAACCCCTGGCAGCCCGTTACCTGATTGCGGCGGATGGTGCTAATGGTCCTATGGCAAAATGGTTAGGCTTTAAAGCTCGTCCCCAGCGGATGGCGGTGACGATAGAAGCCCCTAATCCCGCCCCAACCAGCAGTGATCCAACAATCCATTTTGACTTTGGGCAAGTGAAAAATGGCTACATCTGGAATTTTCCCAAAACCGATAGCTATTCGGTCAGTGTGGGGACGTTTAAGGGGAATGACAAGCAGGATTTACAAAAGATAGGAACCAAGTATATTCAGCAACTTGGGGTTGATCCGAAACTCTGTCAAGTTTACAGTCATCCCATGTGCCTTTGGGATGGGAACCAAAAGTTACACGGGCAAAACGCGCTATTAGTTGGGGATGCCGCTTGTTTGGCTGATCCGTTTACGGCTGAAGGTATTCGTCCCTCTATCTTTAGTGGTGTCAAAGCAGCAGAGGCAATTGATGCGGCTTTAGGCGGTCAAACCAACGCCCTAACCCAGTATACCCAGGTGATTCAGGATGAATGGGGTAACGAGATGGTTTGGGCGAAACGTTTAGCTGGAGCCTTCTATGGTTTTCCAAAAATCGGCTATAAGGTAGGCGTAAAGAGACCTTCAGCGACTCTGATTATGCTGCAAATTTTATGCGGGGAATTGAAGTATTCAGAGGTGGCAGGTTTGGCAATTAAACGTTTGAGTGGCGGATTCTTCTCACGGTAGGGTTGTCATTTGTCATTTGTCATTCGTCATTTGTGGAAATATACCGTGGTAGGGTGGGTTGAGCGAAGTCGAAACCCACCAGCACCAAAAATCTCACGGTCAAGTGATCCGTGAGATTTCGTCACCTCGAAAAAGTTTTATGAGAAAAGTCCGGCTAAGTTATGCAAATCTCTATCTTGAGAGGCTGCATATCTTAGGAAGTGAAGCGTTAGCTTAGAGAAGCGCGACTGCGATCGTAGCTAATCCGGAAACCAGAATTGGGTTTGCCTTGAATTGAATCCCAGTGGTTGATGTTATCAACATCTAAACCGACTTCATTAGCTGCTCGATTGAGCATCGATTGTTGTCTGTTCTTGACGGCGTGGTGATGACGCATCATTAATGCTCTGGCTTGTTCTTGAGTAGACATATGTAGATCCTCCGATTGCTTTAGTGAGATTTGATTGAGTTTTTCCTTATCTCTGAAAACTTTAAAAGATTGTTTAGCTTAGAGAAGCACGGCTGCGCCCGTAACTGGTACGGAAACCAGAATGGGGTTTGCCTTGAATTAAATCCCAATAGTTGACGTTATCAACATCGAAACCGACTTCATTAGCTGTCCGATTGAGCATGGATTGTTGTCTATTCTTGGCGGCGTGGTGATGACGCATCATTAATGCTCTGGCTTGTTCTTGAGTAGACATTTGTGTATCCTCCGATTGCTTTAGTGATATTTCAGCTTTAGTGATATTTCACTGAATTTTTCCTTACAAAATAACTATAACAAGAAAATTCTGTAACATTCACTACAGAATAGCTTTATTTACAAATCTTAATGTTATGGATTTGAAACATAACCGCCTGAAACAGACAAGTTGTCTGATCACGAAGACAAGTTAAGCTAGATCACAGCAAAGGGTGCGAGGATGGGGAAAAATGTTTCGCTGCTCCCAGCTTCCTAGACGTGCCATGGCACGTCTCTACACTGTCTACTCCTCTGAAGAAGATGGCTCAGATTCAGGCAGAATGCGGACACGGGCAAATTTGAGTCCTGTGATTCCTTGCAATTTTTCCACCGTGCTGGATTCGATATGGGAATCAACCCAACCTTCACGGGCGAGGAAGCGTAAGTATTGTTGATATTCTGTCCACTCCGTTTGGCTGGAATAGACAATCGTCAGCATCCCCGGTTGGGTGATGCGAGTTTGGGTGGTAGCGTCGAGGGCTTTATCAATCCGTTTTTTAACGATTTCGTAGCGGGTGTCACGGGTGCTACTGCGTAAATCGAAGATTTTTTCCGTTTGTTCGTCGTGGAAAATATCCACCGTGGTTTCTTGAACTAATACTAGATGAGTAACTTGTAAGGGTGTGTCAACGCGATCGCGCATTTCAAAACACGTCCTCGCACAGTCACAGATAGCCCGTAGCTGTTCGTAGCGCAAACAGTGGAGATGGAATACAGTAAACTGCGAGTTAATCGAAGCCCCCACATAGATCATGTGATCAATGCCATCAGTGAGTTCGTGATCACAATAGTGGGGGATAATCTGCTGCATCCGCACTTGCCACCGTTCCCAGGTTTGGCGTAGTTGTTCGTTAATCTCATAAATCATCCGATCATAGCGATCGCGTGCAGTATAGATACATTCATGAGGATTGTCGCACTCTTGTTTGTAGGCGTTTACCGCGTCAACCGCTGCGTCGCCACAGTCTTGGAAATATTCAAAATAAATTTCCAGATGATTCTTTAGGTACTTAATCGCTGTCACTTCTTCATCCACCGTCACTCCCTTGTCTAACCGTTCAATATAAGCTGACAAATCTAGGCGTAATTGTTGCAACAAAGGCAACGGTTGGGATTGATTCGCCGCATCCACTATCGCCATTGCCAAATTAAACTGGTTGAGTAAATCGGCTTGGATTGCCCGATTTCGTTCATTCGACGAACCCCGAATATCGGAAATCCCATACATGGGATGGACATCGGTAAACACAATCGGTTCCGGGGGAAGTCCCCAACTGCGACGTTCCGCTTCTTCCAGAAACCGCCATTCTACAGCAGGATGGATATGATTAAATTGACTTTGAGCCGCTTGACGCAGGGCGGCGGTTAAGGCGGGGATTAAGGCACAAGCATGGTTGATATCCAGGGAATCGAAATTATCCGCCTGATCACTGGTTAACCCAACCATTCCCATTAAATTTTGGCTAGGCATTTCGGCTTCAGCCGCCGAAACCGATAGAGGAATCAGCAAGAGGGAACGAGTACCTTGGTTGAATAAGGCTTGCTCACATTCCGTTTGACAATGACTCTCTAAATTGGCGACAATCCAAACTTGATTCGCTTGGGCGGCGGCTTGGAAATGGGAACCTTGTAGAGAATCCCAGGTATAGACTTGGGTTTGAATCAGTTGATCATTTTCACTGGTAAACAGTTTCACTTCTTGGCGCTTTACCCGCAACAGCAGAATCTGATCAGCGCGAAACAGCGATCGCATTTTTTGATCGAACAGGCGAAACTTCTCGGAACGCAAGAGGGAGTCGCGTTCAATTAGTAGGCTAATCAGTTGTCGAATTGTTTCTTGGTGGGTAACATCTAATCCTTCCCACAAAAGCTGACCCCTAACCCGATAATTCTCCAGATTTAAACGTTGTTCCCAGATAGGATTAAGGATAATTTGTCGAATCGGTTGTTGGCAGAAATCGATATCCGAAAATTCATCAAGTTCTGGATTAATCCGTTCAACCGTTAAATGTTGAGAACGCAGCCAAAATTGCACACAATGGGGGTCAGAATCGGGAGAATTATTGAGAGTCGCGATAACAGGTTCATCTAAAAAGCGCCATTGGCTATGATTAATTTTATATACATCTCGTAATATTAGCGCCAGTAAATGACGCCGATATAACTGTTCGAGGGTTTTAGCATCAACGTTTATAAATAAATCAAATAGGTGAATACCCTGGTGTTGTAAGTTCCCCGTGGGAGCATCAATCCCGGTTAAGCGGCAAAAGGCATGATTGGCATAATACAGAGCGAAGTTCCCCGGCTCAACCCACGCCATCAACAGTTTGCTATGGTGCTGAAAACGCGCCAACCAATCATGATTTCCCGAATTCGCCTGATTTGTCATCGTTATGCGATCGCTAAATGTTGATTCATCCGTTACGGGTTGAGAATGAGAATTAGAGTTAGACATCGCAGGCGGGTTAATCTCCGGGGAATTGTCGGGAATGGAGTGTCGGTTTTTCTGCCACATCAGGGTAAAAGGGTGATGAAACCACAAGCCGTCTTTCCATTTGATCACAGAATTTAAAACTTGACAAGTGAAGCGAAATATAGTCTTAAAAATTTGCAAGAATTTTCTCATAAACCACTTGTCATGAGTCACGCTTAAACTAAACCCCAACGAAACCCCATCGTAGGGTGGGTTAGGCGGTATTTAATTAAGTCAATAACCATTAAATTTTGATATCCGCCGTAACCCACCAAAATGGAATAGATAAGCTGAAATGCATTTAAATTGGGTATTAGTAGCGAGCAAGATGCTCGCACTACAAGGATCTCGCAATTCTTGACATTATGGTTTAAATGCCGAACAGCTTATGACGATTAAATCGGGCGCACGTCGGTGCGCCCCTACGGTTTCCCGGCAAAATAATCTAGGCTCTTTCAGACTAACTATGATAAATTACTAGCAAAAATGCCAATCAAGCAGAACCCTCCTTCTAAAATTGTCAAAATTATTTAATCCATAACCCCTTCTTTTGATCAGCTTGATTTTTTGGGGTCTTCCGTAGTTAGTGTGCTAAATTGTTAGTTTGATTTGCCGGAATATGGGACAGCAATAGCTTTAACCAATTTTACCCGGATTTCAAGAGAGTTTTGAGGCGGTGAAAAGCGGCAGTCCTTGTGTGGCAAGCTTCCTGGTTCATTAAAGCTGATAGTTTAGCCCACTAAGTCCGGAAGACCCGAAGAGCCATTTATCATAACCACTCTAGAAGAACCAATTATTTTAACGACGTTCAATAGCAAGAGAGACGCGATCGCCACCAATTATTGTCATTTCTTTTAACAGTTTTTGTACATCTTCATAAGGTAAGTCTCGGTCTGCCTTTAAAACAACTGTAGCATTTTGATTTTGTTCTAGGTATGACTGGATTGTTTCAGACACCTGGTTAACGGTAATCACTTGATTATCCACTAAAATCTCGCCTTGGCGATTTAAGCCAATAACCAGAGTGTTTCTAGTATTTGACTCACCACTAGCGGTTCCAGTACCCGGTAAACCAGGCAAATTAATATCCCCTAAGCGCTGACCTGTATAGCTCATTGATGTGATAATAAAAAATGTTAGCACTGACATCATCACATCCATTAAAGGAATCAGATTAACTTCAGGGATTGGTGAGTTCTTTTGCTTATTTCTAAAGTGCATGAAATTCTAGGCGAGACTCTCACAAAACAAAAATGGAATAAAAATTAAACAAATCTATTTTGTATGACGAAGGGCGAGTTTTGCTAAGAGGTGCTGTCATGCATTTAAATTGAGTATTAGTAGCGAGCAAGATGCAAAGCCTGCGGCATGGCTTCGCTAAACGCACTACAACAATTTCGCCATTATTGACATTAATACCAAGTTGCGTTCTATCATGTCATTCTGAGCGAAGCGAAGAATCTGGACAGATGCTTCGCGTCACTCCGTTTCACTGCGTTCTGCTCAGCATGACAGATTTTACCTTAGACTGCAACTTGATATAAGGTTTAAATGCCGAACAGCTTAGGGACTTGCGACTTAATCATGTACCAAGGAGACTTGGCTGAGTTCATGAATTCAGCTTTCCTCACTGGTACTTTATTTTTACGCCGCTCCCTTACCACAATTAAACGGCTAAAGAGAGTCCCGACAATTGACCGTTTACTGGGGTTGCCTAAACAGCATTTTCGGATTGCAGTTCATTTAATTTGGCACGCACTGCCTGGATGTCTTGCCACATAAACCACTTTGGCTTACCCTGCTCTCGTGACGGATTCCGCAATAGGTAGGCAGGATGGAAGATTGGCATACACAGTCGTCCTTCCCATTCCATCCAAGTGCCACGAATCTTAGTAATGCCGCGCTTTTCACCCGTTAACCCCTTAACCGCCGTTGCGCCTGTGAGCAGAATAATTTTGGGATCAACTAAGCGAATTTGTTCGAGTAAATAGGGTTTACAAGCTGCAACTTCGTCAGGAGTCGGTACTCGATTACCAGGAGGGCGGCATTTATTCATGTTACAGATATAGACATCCCGTTCACTATCCAGTTTGACGGCGGCGAGAATCTTCTCCAGCAATTGTCCGGCTCTACCGACAAACGGTAAACCTTGCTCGTCTTCATTTTGTCCGGGGGCTTCCCCAATGATCATAATCGGAGCATGAACATTACCCCGCCCCACTACAGCATGAGTGCGAGTGGCGGCTAATTCACAGCGTTGACAACCATTACAATGATCTGCCAAAGACTCCATGGAGTCATAAGTACCAGGAGGAATCGGAACCTTGGCATCCGTCGGAATTAACTCCGGTTGGAAGTCACTGGGGGTAGAAGATGTCAGCCCTGACTGGTTAAAGAGACTGAGTTGTTCTGAGGACTCGTGGGACATAAGTTTACGCTCGGACAATCCGACTGCTTGTTGAATTTTCTCATATCCTGTGCTGAATCCCTGACTTATGCAACCAATCAGAGAGTGGATTGTCATTTAATCGGGGCAAATGAGAATCAAGCCATTCTTCCTACGCTAGGCAAACCGCGTCCACCTCAACTTCCACCAGCATCTGGGGATGTGCGACGACGTTCCGTATTCACCCTCCTCAACCAATACGTTCATAAATCGTTAGCATCACAGGTCCTAAAAGAAAATGATGCCCCAAGCATTCCATCTCGGCTACTGTACCAAATTGTTCGCGTTGCTCTCGACTATAGAAGCGAAGGTTATTAGAAAATAAGGGAATAGAAAGGGACACTGTTTTTTTTCGCCCGATGTAGTCAACCAGATAAAAACGTCCCCCCTGTCGCAGAACTCGATTCACCTCGGAGAATACCTGTTGAGGTTGAGGATAATGCAGAAAACTAATGGTATTAAACACCGCATCAAATTGACCCTCAGCAAAGGGTAAAGACTCAGCATTTCCCTGTTTGAAAATAAGTCGCGGTCGATGCTGGTTGCGCTGTCGGGCTTGATGCAGCATTTGGGAGGATAAATCAAGTCCTGTACCCTGGAGAGTGGGGAACTGGGTGGCAAGGCGATGCAATAATCGACCCGTACCGCAACCGAGATCAAGCACATTCGGATTTTCCGGGAGTTCGACGTACTCCAACAACCGTTTGTGAACCGCTTGGTAGAAAATTGTGGTAAACAGCAGGTCGTAGTTCGGTGCCCACCGATCAAAGAGCTTTTGCTTATTGCGATAAACGTTGCTTGTCACTTGAGTTCAGATAGATTACTCACACTTATTCAACGGTATAGCACAAGTTTAGGAATGGGTAGCGAGCTTTCTGGCTCGCAATACAAGGATTTCGCCATTATTGATATTAAGGTTTAAATGCCGAACAGCTTATTCTGGTGGGCAATGCCCACCCTAAGGTGTATCAGGGGTTTCGGCGATACCAAAATGTTTAATGAACATGCCATTGAGGTTAGGACAGACTGAACGGCTGAACCACCCACAATAAACCTGCTGTCCTGACGCCTTCTGCCTTTTGCCATAGATGCCAAAAAAGCGTCACTCTTGGTCTAAACTCCAAGTATGGAATCGGGAGCATCAAGTTGTGAAAACGCCTAAGCAACCGTTACCGTGGCAGGTGGGACTGGTGTTAGTCGCTGGTGTCTTGGCAGTTTCCAGTGCCGCCATTTTTATTCGTTTAGCGAATACGGCGGCTGACTTGAGTGGCGTTGGATTTAGCCTGTTTCTGTCAGCTTCTCGCCTAACCCTGGCATCTTTATTAATAGTACCCGCTTGGCGAAACCTGCGATCGCATCAGCTTAGTCCCGGTGCTTTCCATTATGCTGTGGGGGCTGGGATTTGTCTTGCCCTACATTTTGCTGCCTGGATTACGTCTCTATCCTTCACGTCAATTGCCGCTTCTACGACTCTAGTCACCACTAACCCAATCTGGGTAGCTTTGCTATCTTGGCTATGGTTTAAGGAAAAACCTTCTCGGTTAACCCTACTGGGAATTGGTATTGCCTTTATCGGCGGTGTCCTCATTGCATTAGGGGATCAACAAACGGTTAACGTGACTTCTAATCCCGCCTTGGGAAATAGTCTCGCCTTAATTGGTGCTGTAATCGTCAGTTTGTATTTATTGTTAGGTCGAGAAGCACAGCGGCGTGGGTTGGGAATTGGTAGTTATATAGCCATCGCCTATAGCACTGGCGCACTGGTTTTATTGCCCCTACCCTTAATCTTTGGTGTTGGCTACCTTGGCTATCCGCGTGCCGTTTATCTTTATGTTTTGCTAATGGCAGTATTGCCTCAATTAGTCGGGCATACTAGCTTTAACTGGGCAGTGCGCTGGGTGTCTCCAATCTTGGTTACCCTAGCGATTTTATGGGAACCAGTTGTCTCTAGTTTTTTGGGGTATCTTGTTTTTCAGGAACTCCCCGGACGCTTTGTGTTAGTGGGTGCAGCCGTTCTATTAGGAGGCGTTGCGATCGCGGTTTTTGGCGCTAGGGCAACTTATGTTGAAGATGGGGGAACTTAAGGACAAGAAAACCAGTACATTACTTAATTAGTCCGTGCCTTAATTCTTGGACTGGGCTAGGAGGATGAACCAGGGACAGAAAAGGGAGACGAAGGGAAAAATTAGACGAATTTAAAAAAGAATGCCATATCAGTAAGTAGTTGGACAAAAGTAAACGGCACGCTTATTAACTTTTGTAAAAGTCAGCGATCGCTGAAAGCGCACCGATTGGAAATTTTCATGAAACTTAATACAGTTAATCTTATTGATGTACCACTGCTTAATCTATGAACTAGGCGTTGAGGCAGTCGTCGATTCTGTTTCCGAACCCGTCGATAATTTCTGGGTAATCCAAACTGTCAAAATATGAGACAACAATCCAATGGGTCCAGCAAATAAACAGAGAACCAGAGAATGAATAGTCCACAACCCAGTCCGTTGCCCTTCCCAGTAAATCCACCGTCCCACAAACAAATCCAAGACTAAAAAGTGAGTCCATCCGGCGGCGGCGATGATTTCGTCTCCAAAGAAGCGGGCAATATCAGCAAGCTGGGGATTGGATAAGGCTTGGGCAGATTCGGGTGTAAGGCTGTTGGCAAAGAAGTAGATGTACAACCCCGCTAATGGGACAAACGGCAGATAGGATTCCATAACTTTTCGGGTAATCCCCCAGTTAGGAAGCAGAATCATCAGTAACCAGAAGGGTAAAACGAAGAGATTCGCGATAGTAAAGAGTAGACTCGGTGTCATAGTGTTAAAACAAAAGAGGCTTCATAAATAATACGTTATAAAATGGAACAGTGGGCAGTTCATGTTACCATCTTAATCGATAAATGTTACATGTAATTTCCTGTGGAGTCGGTAGAGGAGCAGTCTATGAGTTCTTGGCGCGATCACTTCAATAAACTAAGTGGCAAAACCCGACTGGTTGTCTGTCGGTTGTTTGTTCATTTAAGTGGTACAGAAGTCGCACCGTTATTGGGAGTGCTGAATCGGGCGGCGCGAGATGCGGTTGAATCCGACGGAGACTTAGGCGTTCTCGGTGAAGGACTGGTGGATATTTGCCAGAACCTCTTACAGTACAATACCTATTGGCAATCGGCGGCGAATGAAGGGGATGTGTTTTGGGATGAAGGGGAGGCGGGAGATTTTGTGAGTGAGTTATTTACTGACTCTGCCCAACGGTATTTGAGTGAGTGGAGAGGGCGGGTTTTGTTGTTCCGTTATTGGTGAAGAGGGCGGGTTTTGTTGTTCCGTTATTGGTGGAGAGGGCGGGTTTTGTTTTTCCGTTATTGGTGGAGAGGGCGGGTTTTGTTTTTCCGTTATTGGTGGAGAGGG